>DQVH01000019.1 GCA_015661855.1 Desulfurococcales archaeon | reverse complement strand
CTCGAAGAGGTTGAAGGTAAAGTATAGGTTATACCCGGTATAAGTGCTAACTGTACTGAACACTCTATTGAGCTTGGAAGAGTCTTTAAGGATCTTGGAGTTAACGGTGTCATTGTAACATCACCATTCTTCCTTAAAGTAGGTAGAGATAAGCTAAAACTACACTTCTCTAAAATTGCTGAAGGGGTTAATTTACCAATAATAGTCTGTAATATACCTGCAACAACAGGTATAAACGTACCCATAGATCTCTATGTAGAGTTAACTAGGGAGTATAGTAATATTGTTGGAGCAAAGGCAACACATGATAGCCTAACATACTTTAGAAAGCTCATATACAACGTTAAGAGTATAAGAAAGGACTTTACAGTACTTACCGGTATTAATGATCTCCCTCTACCAGTACTAATGATGGGTGGTGATGGAGGTATAATGGCATTAGCAAATGTAGCACCATAAATATACAGAGCTGTCTACGATGCATAGACTCAAGGTAGTCTAATTAAAGCGTATGAAGAATACAGGAAGCTACAAAACTCGTAAAATATATGATATGCGGCATCATATTCTACATCAGCAAAGGCATCACTAAAAGTATTGAGAGCTCCAGTAAAACCCTATGTAAGACCGCCACTTACACTAGAACCCCTAGAAAATGAAGAGAAGATAAAAAGAGTATTAAAAGAACTTAAGATAAGAATATAATTATTAAACTTTTAGGTTCTTCAAGATTTACAATCAATTCTAGCCCTTAACATACTTTACTGAATCAAGTATATCACCTAACTCCCCCTCAAGAAATACTAGAATCTCATCATCTTTACCTGCACTAACTATAATCTTATCTTTAACCCTTACTACACCACAAACAAATATTGTTGAAGGCCTTCTACCACTATAAAGCTCTGGGTATGGGTGTAGTATTGGTTCAGGGGTTACACCAAGTAGTTCACCAGAGTCATCAAATATTGCTGCATAGGTATAATATGTTCCATGAGGGTATTCAACTGAATGAAATATTAACATATATTCATTACTCGATATTTTTATAGATGCATTAGCTCCAGTCTTTAACTCTACGTTTGGGAGTGGTGCTAACTCAGGTATAGATTCTAACGTTTCAAATAATATTACCTCACCCTCCCTTAAACCTACAAATATACTTCCAATACCCGTTTCCTCGAACCATGGCCTCACAACCATAACACCTTTCGATAGAGGAAGTGTATCTCTATAGTCATCTATAATAAATAGTTTACTGTTATCCCTGAAGAGTATAGGTTTTAGAGTTAATGGTTGTATGTATCCATTCTCATAAGTGGTTTCAGTAAGAAACGTTATGACTAACTTTTTAATCTTATACTCTGGCATATGATAGGTTCTAACATGATATATGTTGTTGGGGTTATCAGGGTCTACTCTAGGATCCTCAACACACTCAGATGAGAGTATTGGTGGAAGAATTACTTTAGCATATACCTTTATCCTACCATGTAATTTATTAATTGGGATCTCCGTATAAGCTATGAGTGTTCTAGAAAACTCAACTCCACCAAGTCTTAGAAAGACACCTATATTACCCGAATTTCTCAATACTACTGCTGAGTTTGATACTGTTAATACCTGTATAGGTATATTAAGCTTACTAACTACATTTACGTCTTGAGGGAGAATGTAGGCTTTCAACCTCAATAATGTTCTATCACTTAACTTTCTCTGAATTCTACGCTTAAACCTAGACTTAAGTAGCTTAGACAATAGGATTCGCTTATACTTATAATCCATGATATCTATTAACTTTGAAATATACTCACGAAAAGCTATAGTAGAATATTCTGTAAGACTATAAAGGTACTCTGTAACCATAACATTAGCCTCATTAATAACGTAATGAAGGTTATAAGTTTAAACGTTACCTTTAATCATAACCTTAAACTTGAAAATCTTAGCTAAAACTGGTGATAAGGGTACTTCAATGAGTATTATTTTCCTTCTTCTAAGTTTACCCTTAAAGTTCAGATAGTAGAATACCCTAACATTTACTCCCTTTCTAGTAAGAGACTTAATTGGTGGTGGTAAACGTAGATTACTTCTCGTGGCAGAACATGCATAAGAGACTATAGGCAGTATTGGCTCTATTAATGGTCTTAACGGTTTTCTGGGGGTTAAATGTGGTTTTATTTATAAGTTTTTGAGTTAACTCTTCAAAATCTAATACTACATTAGCTCTTCCCTTCGTTAACTTTAATTTAGTTAATGGTATCCTAATTTTCCTCTTAAAACTCTTGTTCTCTCTAAAGGTGGCGTTGATAGAGTATAGAACTCCAACTTCAACATTACTATACTGTTTTCCACGTAAAAGTTGAGCATTAATAATGGTCTCCTTACGATTTACAGTAACCTTTACAATAGTATCGTCTTTAGAGTATACTACCTCGCTGACGGTATCTAATATTGGCATAAAGACTATGGGGATGGTGGCAAAACTCTTTAACCTTCTCTCTAACTCAGCTTCAACTACTATGAAAGATCCTGAAACAAATTTAAATGTACCAGCTTTAATATGGAATGTACACTCTAAACCTTCAAGCTTCATGGTAATACGTCTACTATATCTGTTACAGACTTTATCTTCAAGAATTCTCTTAAATTCTAAAATCCCGCCATTACATTGCGTTCTCACACCATAGCCTACCTTCTTTACCCTCAATAGCGCATATGAAT
>DQVH01000044.1 GCA_015661855.1 Desulfurococcales archaeon | reverse complement strand
TAACCCACACTAACTACTGGTGGATAACCTTTAAGTTTAAGTCTCATTTTATTGTCTAATCCTCTGGGCTTTCTCCATACTTCATCAAATTTATCAAATTTCCACCATAGTGTTCTTAGGAATCTTGGTCTACGTATGTTCATTATCCTCCTAAGTTTTAGTAGCCTCTTAAACTCCTTCTCATCTACACTTTTCACTGCCATTTTACTTCTCCCTCTCATAGATATATATTCCATCTAGGAATACTCTTGGGTCATAACCTTTAATTTTTGTTGCTAACTCTATATTTGCTGCTGTTTGACCTACATGTTCGATATCTATTCCTTCAACTATTACTTCATCTCCTTTAACTGTTACCTTAACGTCATCACCAATAATTTTTGCTTTTCTTGGCGCTTTCTCTCCTAGAAAGTTTTCTATAATGACCTCTCTACCCACAACTTTAACTGATATTGGGAAGTGTGAGTACACTATTTTAAGCTTATATGTAAACCCCCTTGTTACACCCTTAATCATATTCCTTATGTGTGCAGCTATTGAGCCTACGAGTGCCTTCTTCCTCCTATTAGCGAAGTATGTTTCAACTATGACCTTCCCATTCTCAATACGGATTTGAATATCTCTTGCATGCGAGAAATCTCTTGTAAGAGTACCCTTTGGACCCTTCACTTCAACTGTTAATCCGTTAACCTTGACTTCAACGTTTTCGGGTATCTCAATTTCCTCTACAACATGTACTATCTTAGGCATAGAGTTAACCACCCTAGTATACGTAGGCTAGTACTATACCTCCAATTCCTCTCTTTAATGCATCTTTATGTGACATTACGCCTTCTGGTGTAGACAGTATTATTATCCCTATGTTTCTTGAGGGTAAGTATTTTCTAAGCCAATCCGGCATAGTCTTCAAATCCTTATATTTTACTGGTAGTCTTGGCTTAATAACACCACACTTGTTTATTCTTCCTAGCAGTTGCACCTTTATTTTACCCCATCTACCATCATCAATGTACTCGAATTCTCCAATATAGCCCTCCTTTTGCATAACCTTTAATACAGCTGCTATAAGTTTTGATGCAGGCATAATTATGGCTTCCTTCTTACCTCTAACCTCGTTATTTAGTATTGTTGCCATAGCGTTAGCTAGTGTATCCAGCATTACCATGGATAGTGCACCCTCCCCAGCTAATTATACTTTCTAAATCCCAGTTGGGGTGCAACTTCTCTAAAACATTGGCGGCAAAGGTTTAAACCATATCTTCTAATTATAGGTCCGTAGGAGCCACACCTAATACAGGGTCTACTACCCTTACCAAACTTTCTCTCCTTTGGAGGTCTATACTTACCCATATCAGATTACACCTCCAGGTTTAAACTATAGTTACACCAAACTCTTTAACTAAATATACCATTGCCTCCTCCTTTTTAACACGGTGTCTTAGTGGTATACTTGATCTAGCTCTCCTCCTCCTCATAACCCTGTAGCCTGGCCTCTCTAGTGTAATAACTATGTCCATTCCGAATATTCCTAACTCTGGATCGTATTTTACGCCTGGAAACATTATATGCTCTTTTATACCGAAACCTACATTTCCAAATTCATCAAAACTTGAAGCTTTAATACGGTAGCCTATAACTTCTAGAGCTTTCTTAAGAAACTCTATCGCCTTCTGTTTACGTAGAGTAACCATACATGCTATGTTTTCGCCTCTCCTTATACCAAACTCCTTAATAGTCTTCTTTGCTCTTCTGGGTACCGGTTTCTGGCCTGTAAGCATTTCAAGTACCTTCATTGCCTTCTGTAGTTTCTCACCTGAAGCACCTACACCAATATTTACTGTAACTTTAGCTATCCTAGGTTTTAGCATTGGATTTTTACTCCACAACTCTACATACTTATTGATGATATCCTGTGTTAACTTCATTTCCATGCACCCTCGGGTAGTGATATTACTGGTTCCTCTTTGCCAATAACAAATACGTAGTCGAGACATGTTTGAAACTTATTACCTTTAGCATCCTCTAATGTTACGATACTATCTCTACGTTTAAAGTGCTGTACTATCTCTAGTATTCTCCCCACTCTACCAACATTTCTACCACCAGTAATAATCGCTATTGATCCTATTTCGAGTTTTAAGTGGTCAACAAGTTTCTGTTCGGGTATGGTTATTTTAATGGTATCTAGCGTTTTATATACGTCTTCTACAGGGTTACAGGGATCAGATACCCTAATTAGCACATTCCTACCGTCATGTAGGTTTAACTGTATATGACCATGTTTAACTGTTGTCTTATTCTCTATCCTACATAGTTTAAAGTTTTTCTCCTCCTTTGGTATCGGGTGTAGTGTAAGGAATTTTACAGGATAAGGTAATACTCTGTATACTTCACCTGTATCAACTATTTCAATTACATCCATTAACCCTATAGGGAACTTGTAGTCTTTACGTACTTTACCATCAACTTTAAAATGCCCTTCAGCTATAATTTTTCTAGCTTCCCTACCTGTACGTGCGTATCCTAAAATGTCTCTAACTATAATAAGGAGTGGAATACACCTAGAGATAGGGTGTGGTCCTGGACTAGGCTTAACTGTCCAGTGATACTCCTTTCTAAGTATAGGCCAAAATGCTGGAGCGGCATACCTAGTTAGATGTCTTGAGCCACCCATTTTACCCATTCTTAGTCACCAGCTACTTTAGCTTGTACTTGTAGTAGTTTGGCTGGCTTTTAACTCTACCTCCTCCTTAGACTCCTCTCTCTTATGTGATCTTCGTTCTATGATTTTTTGTCTCCACTTATCTGACAGATCGAGCTTAACTATCATAACCTTAGATGGATGGATAGGTCTCAATACCGGTGTTCCATCAGCTTTCTTAACTGTAACTCCCTCAACATATATTCTCACTTTCTTCAGGTCTACTCTTACAACTTTACCTTCATGGCCCTTCCAGTCACCCCTCATAATCCTGACTACGTCACCTACTCTTACTGGGAGTCTTTTAACACCATACTTTTCTCTCAACTCTGGTGATAGTGGTGCATTAAAGAATTTATGGCGTAAGTGTAGTGGTGCTTTAAAGTATGCTTTCCTCTGTTTTCTAGGCTGTTTAGACTTAGTAAGTGGCATACGTAGACTCCCCTTAAACTATTATTGTTGCTAATGCTGCTATCTTAGGCCACCTCTTTGCAGCCTCCTTAGCTATGGGTCCTCTAATTTCACTACCTTTCGGTACACCTTCAGGTGACACTATTACTGCAGCATTATCTTCAAATGCCACCCATACCCCATTAGGCCTTTTATACGGTTTCTTCTGTCTAACTATTATCGCTCTCACAACTTGCTTTCTCATTTCAGGTGTTCCCTTTTTAACGGTTGCAACAACCATATCGCCTACTGATGCATATGGTATCCTCCTTAACCTGGTTTTTAGTTTAGGTACCCCAATAACCATAATCTCCTTAGCACCACTATTATCTGCAACCTTTAGTATTGTACCTACTTGAACACCTGGTGTTATAGCTCTTCTAGTTATTACTCCTCCACCAGCTTTTTTCATCCTTTTAACCATTAGCTACCACCCTTACCTCTACGTATTACCTGTAGTACTACAAATGATACAGTTTTAGCTATTGGACGAGTCTCACCAATAATTACTTCATCACCAACTTTAGCGTTAATACATGGAGGGTTGTGAGCGTGAATTTTCTTTCTCCT
>DQVH01000159.1 GCA_015661855.1 Desulfurococcales archaeon | reverse complement strand
GCTTAACATACTTAATGAATACTACTCCTACAATTACACCTACAACTACCACTATAATGTAGTTTAAATTTGACATTACAAGTCTAGCTATAACTGTTTGTATTGTTGGTTTAAGCTTAAACTCCAACATTACATTACGGTTTAACACCACCTCTCTAACCACACTAGTATAGCCTTCATAATCTACTCTAACTATGTATCTACCGGGTGGTAGGTTTAGAGAGAACTCACCATTAGCTCTAGTTCTACCTTTAACTACTTCACTATTAGAGATAACTACTCTTACACCACTTAAGGGTATACCTTTCTCATCTCTCACTATAATTCTTAGTGTGTAAGGTCTTCTAGATAGTAGTATTCTCAACTCTCTATCAGAATCTAATGTTACTTCTACACTCCTTTTAGGGTATGGTCCTTCGGGGATTATGTTTACTAAGTATACTCCTCTAGGTAGAATTATCGTTGTAAATGGTGGTTTAAGTTTAGCTACTACTCTATCACCTCTTAAAACCTCAATTACTGCAGTTACAGGTTTAAGTGTATCTCTATCTAGTGTATTTACTGTAAGCTTGTATCTAGGGTAGTAGAGTACTATGTTAACTGTTGTGTTTTTAGTAAACTCGATTACCTTAGATGAAGGCTTAAAGCCTTCACTATAAACTTTTATCCTATACAGGCCTGGCCTTAAATGGAATGATACTGTTCCATTAATACCACTCTTATGTGTAGTCCAGTTACCCCATGATACTATAGTGTAGAATCTATTTACGGGTGAACCGAACTCGTCAACTACTAGTATTGTTAACTCGTATTTTACTGGAGTTAGGTATAGTACTGTTATACCTGGAATACTAACATTCCTAGTTAGAGGCTTATAGCCTTTAGCTAGAACTTTTAACTCGTAGACTCCTCTTGGTAGTTTTAGTGTTGAGTTTTCACTTGTTACTAGTAGTACTCCTTTAACACCTGATGCTAAATGTTTTACCATTAGTTTTACAGGATATACTTCTTCTAAGGTTTCCTCATCGAGAATCTTAAGTACTAGTGTTTCTAAGCTTGCTGGAACCTTTACTTCTAGAGTTTTCGATGAGTTAACGTATACTACTCTCTCAAATACCCTACCATCTGGGAGTAATAGTATCAGTACATATTTACCCTCTCTAACATAAGGTTCAATGTACTTCTCAACTCCATTAACTACCACTCTATCGAATACTATAACCCCCTTCTCGTTAGATACACCCTTGTATACTGGTAAGCCTTTTTCGAGGGGTATTAGTTGTGCCTCTACATTTTCTATTGGGCCTTTACCAAAACCTATACCGTATGGATCACCTTCACATATAATTTCTACTGTAAAGTTGTAGAGTTTAAAGTTTAATACTGGATCTATACTCCACCTAAACCCTACAATCACTCTACCCGTTATTTCACCTAGTGTTTCCTCGAAAACTCTAACGTAGTATATGCCTCTAGTAGTATAGAATACTACTTCACCTATATTGTTGGTTAAACCTCTTGCTACTACCCTGTAGAGTTCATCTAGTAGTTCAACGGTAACTCCTACTAGTGGTTTAGTATTGTTTAATAGTACTCTAACTTTAACTTTAAAGTATTCTGGTAGCCCTTTAGCATATAGGTGTCTCTTTAAACCTTGTAGTATGAATACTCTTCCATCACTTAAACCGTAAACTATAAGGTTACCTGTAGTTGATACTGATACATCAGTAACCTCTCCAACTACTGGTAGTCCATGTTCTTGAATCCATAATGGTAGTCCACAGTTTAATGTTACTAACTGTGTAGTTTTAGGTGTTGTTACCAGTATAAACCCCATAATATTGTACTCTAGTCTTCTCCAAGCCCAAATGAGATCTATATGTTTAATGGGGCCTGCTAGTGGGTTTATTGGAAGACTCCACTCAAGTTTAAAGTTGAATACTTCACCATAGATATCCGTTGATATATTAAACATGTAAACGTTATTATCAACTCCACCAACAATAGTGTATACTGAGTTTACACTATGGTACATGATTATGTCTGTTACAGTACCTAGTATTGGGTAGTAGAATTCTGTAACTGGAGTATAGTTTAGTATGCCATTCTCTACCCTTTTAAGTATAATCCACTTTATAACATCCCTATCTACATAGGAGACTACTAGTATATCTCTACCGGTAAAACGTGATATACTCATAGGACCACTTATTTGTGTTGGGAGTAGTGTTAAGTATAGAATGTTGTAGTCTAGTGGTGCACTTGTAAAGTTTAGTATAGCCATAAACGTGTAGGTGTAAGTGTATGTGGATATTAACCCTCTTACTAACGTGTACTCACTATTATAGTTGTAGGAGTTTCTACACTCATAGTAGTCTACTCTCAACACTACATCAACTATACTAATAGAGGTGATATTTGTTATATTGAGGTAGTGTTGTATTGTTTTAACCAGTTTTCCGTTATGTATACCCCTATATCCAATCTCTAATCTGCCATGGGATAGTACATTGTATACGTATAGTAGGCCGTTATCGTCTAATACTAGTAGTATACCATGTTCACTATCTAAGAGTACTTTTTTAACATTAGACTTATGACCAGTAACTTTAAGTAGCTCTCTTATTGAGCTAAGTTTCTCCATAGATAAGTCTATAACTAAAACTTCACCACCAACTGTTGATAAAGCTACATAGCTACTATTGAACCCACCTAGAGCTAGAAGTTCTACCTTATCTGGGAGAGTTCTATTCCAAACTCTAAAGGTGCCATCAGTTACGTTAATGTAGACTATGTAGACATCGTTATTTGATGATGCAATGAAAACACTATCACTTACTACTCCAACACTACTTATACTTGAATTGGAGAGTTTCAGTACAACACCATACCCGTAGTTTACTATTGAAGCTTCCATAGAGTATACAGGTTGACAACCAAGTATAATATAGACTAGTATTGTAAGTGTAATGAATACTAGAATACTTCTGTCAAACTGTAACTTTAAATCATGTATGTGCATAGGTTGTAACCTCGAAGACACAAACTCTCCAATCGAACTAGTAGTGGAAGTACACTATTATCGTAAGACTATTATAGGTTAGCATAGATTTAAAAATTCCCACTCAACAGTACAGGCTGGAATAGAGTTGTAAATGTACTCTAAAAGCGGAAGCTTAATTTGAGAGAGAAACCGAAAAGTATAGTGAAGGCCGAGTCTACATGATGAGGCTTACAAGGGCAGATTTAGGTGATGTGAGAACCCGCGTCTGAAAGTGCCCCCTACTTTTCCCCCACATAAAACTGTTAGGGTGTTTTCCGCTTTGAATACTCATAGTGGATGTGAGAAACCTAGTAAGGATACACTAGTAGATTTAATCTTACAAGCTGGGTTAATTCAGGATTTTATCGACTGGTTGAAGAGTAAAGGTGTAGAGTTATATGGTTTAAAGGGTTTAGAGGATCTAGATTACAATATTATCTTAGAGTTTGCTTTGGAGAAGAGACTAGTAGTTTTTGAGGATGATATTTTCGAGAGTAGTGATAGAGTTGAGGAAGAGTATGAACCATTAGATATTAAACCTAAAACACCACCGAAAAGGAGATAACATTTAAGTTAAAAGCTACAACCCCCTCTTTCTTTCCTAACCAGGTACAGTAGACTATGATAGTGCCCTCTCTAGTTTTTGTTCTATTTCACGTATTCACGTATAGAACATTGTTCGATACCTGATTTGAGATATGAGACGTTATACAAGTCTAGCTTATGAGTGGGTCTACAAATTTAAGTAGGGTGTATATTGCCTCTGTAGAGACACGTATTTATATACGTATTGTTGGGTTCAATCGAGAACTAAAGAGTATTACTGCTATGTAGACTGAAAGGGTGTTTACTATGGAGGATTCATGGGTATTCCATAGGGATGTGTTTAGGTATCCCAGTCTACCACTAGTTAAGCTACATAGAGTCTGTATAGACGGTTTACACATTATTGATACTACGTTAAGGGATGGCCAGCAGGGTTGGAGGCCTTTAAGTGTAGATGAAGCTGTAAACATATATACACTACTACATGAGTTGAATGGTGAAAGTAGTGTAATACGTAGTTGTGAGTTCTTCCTATACACTGCTAGGGATAGAGAGGCATTTAGGAGAGTTAGAGAGTTAGGATATGAGTATCCTAAACCCGTGAGCTGGTTAAGAGCAACAGTATCCGATTTAAAGTTAGCTATAGATATGGGTGTTGAGGAAACTGTTCTACTAACATCGATATCGGATTATCATATCCGCTATAAACTTAGACTTGATAAGGGTAGGGTTTTAGAGAAGTATTTAACAGTTGTTGAGGAGGCTTTAAAGAATGGTATTACAGTGAGATGTTCACTAGAGGATGCAACAAGAGCTGACCTCTATGGTACACTAGTACCCTTCGTTAAATCACTTATGAAGCTTAGTGAGAAATACGATATACCAGTTAAAATTAAGATTTGTGATACACTAGGTGTAGGCTTACCCTATCCTGAAATACCACCACCTAGAGGTATACCACAGCTTATTAGGGTTGTACGTGAAGCTACAAGTATACCTAGTGAGTGGATTAGCTTCCACGGGCATAACGATTTCCACATGGTTGTAGCTAATACGTTAGCTGCATGGCTTAATGGTGCTAGTGGTGCAGAAGCAACACTTCTAGGTATTGGTGAGAGAGCTGGAAATTGCCCATTAGAGGCTATGCTACTATTCTACGTTCAGTTATCAGGCTCTACTAACGGTTTAAACCTTAAAGTGTTAAGGAAGGTTAAAGAGTACTTCACCAGTATAGGCTATAGTATTCCAGAATTCCAGCCAATACTAGGTGATAACGCTTATAGAACTAAAGCTGGAATACATGTTGATGGATTACTTAAGAATCCAGAAGTGTATCTACCATTCGATCCAGAGAGTGTCCTAGGTATTCCAGCATCAATTATGGTTAACGTGTACTCTGGTAAAGCTGGTGTAGTGTACTGGCTAAAATCAATGTTTAAACTAGACTCTACAGATAATCTAAAGAGTGATAAAAGAGTTGCTAAGATATACGATGAGATAGTTAAAATGTACAGTAATGGTAGAACTACACCTGTAAGCGATTATGAAATGCTACAGTTAGTGAAGAAGTATATGCCCGATATTATCGAGCGTTATGGAGGTAGACTACCACACTGGCTTAAGAGGTATCTATAAATGCCGTTAACTCTAAGTGAGAAAATATTATCGAATGCTACTGGTAGAAGGGTTTCACCTGGAGAAATAGTTATAGTAAATGTGGATTACGTTTACGCACATGATGGAACAGCACCACTAGCTATACAAGTGTTAACTGAGGAGTTAAAGTGTGAACGAGTATTCAACCCTAGTAAGGTATTATTCGTAATAGACCATGCATCACCAAGTCCTAGAGTTGAAAACTCAAAACTACACATGTTAATGAGGGAGTTTGCTAGAAAACACGGTATAAAACTATATGATGTAGGTTACGGTATATGTCATCAGGTAGTTATCGATGAGTGTATTGTTAAACCGGGAATGGTAATTGTTGGAGCAGACTCACACACTACAACACTTGGAGCTTTAGGTGCTTTCGCTACGGGTATTGGTAGTACAGATACAGCAATAGCAATACTAACTGGTAAGGTATGGCTTAGAGTACCAGAGTCTATTAGGATAGTACTTGAAGGTGATATCCCCAACTATATAACTGGTAAAGACATAATACTCTACATAATAGGGTTTATGGGTGCTGATGGAGCAGTATATAAGGCTGTAGAGTTTCAGGGTAGTAGTCTTAAACAGTTAGGTATTGACGATAGACTTACAATATCAAATATGACTGTTGAAATGGGTGCAAAAGTTGGATTATTCCCAGTAGACAATGTGACAGTAAAATTCTATGAGGATAGGGGGGTTAAGGTTAAACGGTTAGAGCCCGACTCTAAAGCTGAGTATGTTGATGAAGTAATTGTTGATTTGAGTACTTTAGAGCCTCAAATCGCAATACCACCAAATATTGATAACGTAAAGTCTGTATCCGAAGTTGAGGGTGTAGAGGTAGATCAAGTATTTATAGGCTCATGTACTAATGGCCGTCTATCAGACTTGGAGATTGTAGCTAAGATAATGAAGGATAGGAGGGTTAAGGAGGGTGTAAGGTGTATCGTAATACCTGCATCGAGGAGGATATACCTTCAAGCTCTACGTAAGGGTATAATAGAGATTCTACTTAGAGCAGGATGCATCATATGTCCTCCAACATGTGGTCCATGTGTTGGAGCTCATATGGGACTACTTGGCCCTGGTGAAGTTGCAGTATCAACCTCTAATAGAAACTTCCCTGGTAGAATGGGTGATAAAAGTTCGAAAGTATACATTGCATCACCTCTAGTAGCAGCTGTATCAGCAGTTGAAGGTAGAATATGTGATCCAAGGAGTTACCTGAGGTGAATTGTACTTGGAGTTAGTGTTTAAGGGTAGAGTTTGGAAGTTTGGTGACAACATAAATACAGACTTCATAATACCTGGTAGGTATAAGTTTAAAGCCTATAGAATTGAGGATATGCTACCACACATATTCGAGGATATTAGACCTGAGTTTTCAAGGAATGTTAGGAAGGGTGATATAATAGTTGCTGGTAGAAACTTTGGTTGTGGTTCAAGTAGAGAGCATGCACCAAGACTACTAAAACTAGCAGGAATATCAGTTGTAATAGCTAAATCGTTTGCAAGAATATTCTTTAGAAACGCAATAAACATAGGATTACCCGTTATAGTACATGAGGAGCTACCAGAAATAGTTAAAGACGGGGATATAGTGGTAGTAGATTTAGCTAAAGGAGTAGTATCATGTCCAAGTAGAAACTATACATCAAGGTTTAAACCATACCCTAAATTCATAATGGATATACTAACGTCTGGTGGTATAGTTGAATATGTTAAGTTAAGGGGGTTAAGGTTGTAATGAGGAGGTATAAGATAGCTGTAATACCAGGTGATGGTGTAGGGCCTGAAGTGGTATCTGAAACAGTAAGACTACTTAGTGAAGTAGGTTTTAACGCTGAATACATTTACATAAACGGTGGACTAAAATACTATGAGAGAACCGGTAAAACAATAGAGGATGGAGCTTTAGATGTAATAAGGGAGGCTGATGCAACACTAAAGGGCCCTATAGCAACACCTATAGGTCCAGGTACATTTACTAGTGTTAACGTGTTTCTACGTAAAAATCTAGATCTATACGCTAACGTTAGACCATTTAAGAGTTGGAGGGGTATTAGTATTCGAAATGACATAGACCTTGTAATTATCAGAGAGAATATTGAGGGGTTATATTCAGGTATTGAGTTGAATATAGGGGATTTAGCGTTAGCACTGAAAGTTACTACTAGGAGTGAAACAGCTAGAATATGTAGGTTTGCATTTAACTATGCTAGGAGGAGTGGTAGAAGAAAGGTTACTGTAGTTCATAAAGCAAATATACTTAAGGAGGCTGATGGACTATTTAGACAAGTATTCTATGAAGTATCTAGGGACTATCCAGAACTAGAATGTGATGAAGTAATAGTTGATGCAGCAGCATACAAGCTTGTAAAGAGACCATACGAATTCGATGTCCTAGTTACACCAAACCTTTACGGAGATATACTATCAGATTTAGTAGCTGGACTAATTGGTAGCTTAGGGTTATGTGGTTCAGCACAGATAGGGGATAGATATGCCGTTTTCGAGCCTATCCACGGTGCTGCATGGAAGTATGCTGGTAAAGGTGTAGCCAACCCTATAGGTGAAGTTATAGCTGCAATTCTAATGCTGAAATGGCTAGCTGAGAAAAGGCAGGATAAGAGTGTATACGCCCTAGCTAATAGTATAGAGTGTGCAGTAAGAAGAGTTGTTGAGGAGAAACGTATTTTAACACCAGATCTAGGGGGTAACGCCTCAACAAGAAAGGTTATAGACGAGATAATAGCTGAATTAAAGAGTAAGTAAAGTTATTTTATTACGCTATTCTCAACTCTCATACTAAAACTGTTTACACTTGAATACCTAAGTTCTATTCTAAAGTAGCCCCTACGGATTCTAGCTACTACCTTTAGGTATTCAGGGTCCTAGGTGTAATTTAAGCTTGTATATGTGAATAGCTCATTGTATATTATTGTTGGGAAAGATTAAACTGTTATTGCAGGGTTAGTATAACTGTGGGGGTTCTAGTTTGAAACCTGCACTAATAGTAATCGATATGTTGGAGGAGTTTGTTCGTGGTAGACTTAGAAGTCCTCAAGCTGAAACAATTATACCTGTTATACGTAGTTTAATTGAGGTGTTTAGGGGTAGAAAGTTACCAGTAATCTACGTTATTGACTCACACCTTCCAAGTGATATAGAGTTTAAAGTTTGGGGTCCACATGCAGTTAAGGGTTCTAGTGAGGCAAGAATAGTTGATGAGCTTAAGCCTAGTAGGGGGGATTTAGTGTTTGAGAAAAGATATTATAGTGGTTTTAGAGATACAGGACTCGATGTTACATTGAGAGATTTAGGTGTTGATACAGTAGTTTTAACTGGTATTCATACACACATATGTGTACTACATACAGCTGCTGATGCATTCTACCATAGATACAATATAATTGTAGTTAAAGATGCTGTTGCAGCATTTAGTGAAAGTGATCACGAGTATGCACTTAAATATATGGAGAGAGTTTATGGAGCTAAAATTTTAACTTCAGATGAAGTTATAGGTTTAATCGAAAAGAGTTGAGAGTGGAGTACTAGTGTCTAAGGGGTGGACTGGTAGAATACTTAGAGTAGACCTTTCGAGAATGGAGGTTAAGGTATGGAATTATCCATCAGATTTAGCATATAACTATATTGGTGGTAGAGGTTTTGCAATAAAAATATTATGGGATGAGTTAAAGCCTGGTACAGACCCTCTATCACCAGGTAACATATTGATATTTGCTGCTGGACCATTAACTGGACTAGTACTACCATGTAGTGGTAAAATGGTTGTAGCGTCTAAGAGTCCACTAACGGGAGGCTATGGTGATGGAAATGTTGGCTCATGGGCAGCAGTTCAAATGCGTAAAGCAGGATTTGATGCAGTAGTTATTACTGGTGCATCTAAAAAGCCAATCTACCTATACATAGAGGATGATAAAGTAGAGTTTAATAGTGCTGATAACCTATGGGGTAAAGACACATTTACTGTGGAGAGAAGGTTAAGAGAGATCTACGGTAAAGATGTTGGAATATTAACTATAGGGCCTGCAGGTGAAAACCTAGTTAAATACGCTACTATCATGTCTCAGGAGGGTAGGAGTGGTGGTAGACCCGGTTTAGGTGCTGTTATGGGGTCTAAGAAGCTTAAAGCAGTAGTATTTAAGGGTACCAAGGATATACCTGTAGATAACCCTGAAGAGCTTAAGAGGCTTGGAGGTGAAGGATATACTTCACTAAAGTCTAGGAGTGGCTACGACTTCTGGGTTAGACAGGGAACTATGATGACTATTGAGTGGGCTCAGAGGGTTAGTGTTCTACCAACATACAATTTTAGGGAGGGTG
>DQVH01000029.1 GCA_015661855.1 Desulfurococcales archaeon | reverse complement strand
AGTTTAGATTAATGGTTGTTGAAAGGCTAAGACTGCTTAAGAGAATGTACTCTTATAAAGAGTTATCAAAGGTTACAGGGGTACCTGAAACAGTCCTCTGTAGATACGTTAAAGGGTCAATTCTACCAAGTTTAGAGCAAGCAGAGAGAATATGGAAGTCTCTCGACAAAATACTTGATGTTAAAACACTAATAAAGGATAAAATAGAGATAACTGAGGAAGGATACATCGATATAACACCAATACTATCAGACCCCTATGCACTCGGATTTATAGCTCACTATGCGTACATGAAGTTTGCTGGTAAGAGGATAACTAAAGTTGTAACACCAGCAGTAAACGGTATACCCATAGCAACAAGTATAGCATTAACACTTCAGGTACCACTAGTAATTGCTAAGAGAAGTAAGGATGCTGCAATAAGAGACTACTATGAAGACTCATTTGTTGAAACACCAAGTTCAGTAGTAACATTCTATGTACCTAGAAGGGCTATTAGAAAGAGAGATGAAGTACTAATAGTTGACGATATAGTTAGAACAGGGAAAACACTAAAAACACTAATCAATATTGTTGAGAGAGCGAGAGCAGCAATAAGTGGAATACTCGTACTAATAGCAATAGGTGATGAGTGGAAGAAGGAGATATATAGACCTGTTGAAGTAATACTCAAATTACCAGAAACATACAAAATGTGAAAATAGGTAAACACTACACCTTCTTTATGAGGTGCTATAAAGTATTAAAACCTCTAAACCTAGTGAAGAGAGTAATGTCCCGGAGAAGGACATTATAGAATACTATAGGGTACTATTTCGTCTACCACACCCGATAATTCTCAGTATACCATTCACTATAGTTAATATTTTAATACTATTTTATTTAAGAAATAATACATTACTACTCATGATATACTTAACATACTTGCTTATATCAATACTATTAATATACATGTTATTCCGTAATATAGTGCTTACAACTAATAAGGTTAGTAGGCTAATAGGGCTCTATACATACCTTATACTACCAACTACAATGATCTTAGTGGTAGTTTACATTTTAACTAACACCATACTATACACAGTGCACACTATACTGATAGTACCTGCTGTCTTAAGCTACCTCCTATATAGAGCTTTAAACTATACTGAAATTCCGTATAAACCATTAGTATACGTTATCTTAGCTACTATGTTAACAGTGTATGTAGTTCGTGAAGTTAATGTAATTACATATACCGTATTGTCAGTTTTAACCTCAATATTGATTATTGAGTTATATCTTTATAGAATTGATAAACTTGGTAAACCACTATTTAACTCTATGGTTATGTTCTCGGCATTCATTAGTTTATGGTTTAGTAATAACCCTAAACCTTTGGAGGATAAACTTAACAGTATAGCTGTAAAAAGGAGTGGATGGGTAAAGGTACTTAAAATTCTAGATGAAACTAGTGGAAAACCCTACCTAACAGTGGTTATACCTAGTTTCCATTGTGGACCATTCAGAAATGTTGGTGGTAGTAGTTTAATTAAGAGGATTAGTGAAGTAGTTAACAAGATACTTAACACTAACGTGATAGTATTACATCCACCTAGTGAGCATAGTTTAGACCCAGTTTCTAGAGTGGATGTAGATAGAATAGTTAGTAGGGTATGTGAAAGCCTATTGAGTAGTAAGAGTGGAGTTGATGTAGAATTCTATAACGTTGAAAACTATAATCTAAAATACTATGATATAGTTGTACTTCAAAGCCCCCAAGTACCATTAGTAGTAATATCGGGTAAAGAGGGTTATGGTATAGACGATCTACCCATACAAGTATACTATAAGTTGAGGGATAGGTTAAAGTGTAAGTTAAAAGTTAAGGATGTAATAGTTATTGAAGGTCATAACTGGATTAGTAAGTATAAAGTAAATAGCAAGATACCTCTTAACAGCATTATAGATGAGATAGGATACATACTTGAGAGTAGAACTAGTAATCCACTAAAGCTGTTAAGGCTAGGGTATGGAGTAGATAAAACCCTATCCCATAATATTGATATTTGTGAATTAGGTGTTTCAGTGGCAATATTCGAGTATGAATGTAAAGTATTTTCACTAGTAGTAGTGGATGGAAATAATATGAAGGAAGGGTTTAGATATGCCATTAATAGCTTTGTAAGAGACTATTTGAGAAGATTATTTAACGGTAAAGACGTTATTGTTGAAACAGTAACAACAGATAATCATAGTAAAACTGGTATTGAAGCTGGAATTAAACGTGGATATAGAGTAGTAGGTGAATACACAGATTTGAACAGTCTACTAAACTCTGTAAAAATGGCATTGGATAGAGCATTAACATCTATGATTAAGCCAAAGATAAAATACTACAATATTACAGTAACTAATGTGAATGTACTAGGCCATAACAACTATCTTACACTACTTAAAATCTTAAGTAAAACAGTTAAATTTGTAAGTAAAACTATACTACCACTACACATCCTCATATACACTATAATATTCCTACCTTTGGTGGTACTCTTATAACTCACTTAGAGTACTATTGAGTCTCCAACACCTAAGTCTAAGAATTTATCTCCTACTATGTCAAGTATGAGGTTGTAATTGTTAGAATCATGTAATGGTATTACATATTTTACACCCATACCTTCAAGGAATAGTAGTGTTCTCTCTATCTCCTCTAAGGGTTTCTCTTTGAAATGGAATCCACCAATAACTGTATATAGTTGTTCGTTTGATTCAATACTCCACTTTATAATGTTAATTAGTCCTGCATGGCTACAGCCAGTAACGAGGACTACACCTCTACCAGGTAGGTTAACTTTTAATGCATGTTCAAGACTTGAACCTATAGGTCCCGTAGACTTCATTAGTGGTGCTATAGGTGTCCACCTATTACAAACAATAATCGTAACCTTATCAGGGTACTTTCTCTCTATTTCGTATGATACTTTATTTCTAACTGGAATATACAGTTTAATCTTCTTTCTATCACTAACACTTTCTAGTAGATCTAATAGTGCTCCATAGTGATCTCTATGCCAGTGGGTTATGAATATTTTATCGATATCGTTAATATTGTACCCTAGACACGACATATTATATTCTAGTATCTCCCATGAGGGACCTACATCAAATAGTAATGTATACTTTTTTCCATCATAATCTAGTGATAGTAGGAGTGATAGCCCATAGCATGTTTCAACATCTTTACGTCTAGACTTTTCATCTACAAGAACAGTTATAGTTAGTAGCGGTGTAGAGTATTCAGTCATTAGAGTCTCCTTAAGCTTAATCTCCTCTAAACGCTACTATAACTAATTACTAATAAAGCCTTACCCTAATCATCCCTAAATACATTTATTTAAGCTTCCCTCCCCCCTTAGAGCCACGTAGTTTTCCAATGGCAAAACTAATAAACTATGGAATTCATAGTGGAAAATGCAGTAAGTAGTCTGGAGACGAGTTATTATGAGGATTACTGAGATAGTCCGCGTTGATAGTAAGGGTAGAATAACTATCCCAATGGTTGTTAGGGAAATGCTTGGTATCGTTGAAGGAATGCATATGGTCTTACTAGCTGATAGTGAGAAAAAGGAGATACTAATTGTACCCGTACTACCACCGAAAGCTAAACTAGTTGAAATCCGTATAGAAATGGTTGATAAACCTGGTGCTCTAGCTGAAATAGCTGAGAGACTTGCAAAACTCGGAGTTGACCTAATAATATCGAGGTGTACAACGGTTAAAAGGGGGGAGCTAGCAGAGTGTACATTAATAGGGGATATCAGTAACGTAGTAGAAAGTATAGAAAGCATAAGACAGAAAGTAGCATTAATACCAATAGTTAAATATGTAGACATAAGAGAGATAAAACATAGCGTCTCTTAATCTCCAATATTTTAACCTAGACAACATAGAATACCCTACACTACAGTAATTATAGTGGATTAAGGGAAATCTTAAACCACCAGTTCGTACCTACATTATATATCTACATGGTGTAATGTGGGGTAGGATAGAGTGCCTATAGTAGTGATAAAGCCGAGGGTATACTTGGTAGGAGGGCCTGAGTTAACATACTATCTTGATGCATACTTCTACGCGATTATAACTGAACGCGAAAACATAATACTAATTGATTCAGGGTGTGGTAGGGGCTACATTAACACTTTAAGAAACATTTTAGAGTTAGGGTTGAGCCCTCGAAAGGTAAAGTACATCATTAATACCCACTGCCATGTAGATGTTTCTGGTGGAGACTACTACTTCTATAATGCGTTTAATACTACCGTTATTGCTCATGAACCAGACTCACTAATAATACAGCAAGGAGATTGTGAGAAAACTTTAGCTAGAAAGCTAAATTTAGATTTTAAACCAACACCAGTTTCAATATCACTTAGAGGAGCTTATGAGAAGATGATAATCGACGATGTAGAACTACGAATCTACCATTGTCCTGGACATACTAGGGGGTCGATACTAATACTAGCTACAATAGACCAATCTAATATACT
>DQVH01000038.1 GCA_015661855.1 Desulfurococcales archaeon | reverse complement strand
TATGGATTAGACCCATCTGAAGCGTATAGTGAGTTAAAGAGAGTTCAACCAAACCTAACGTTAACTGTAGAGCAGGAGGAGTTTATACTAGAATTCTACTACTACATATCACGACTAAGTAAACTAAAATAAATAAATATTATTAAATTACTGTAAGACTATGATACGGCTATTCCCATCACTACCTAGAGGTTAGGGTTTACTTTCTTCTAGGTATTTTAGGTATTGGCGGTAAACTCCTCTTATGCTTACTCCTCTCATACATTTCTAGTACTCTCTTAACAACACTCTTATCTACACCTGTAACTTTAGGTACATCGTCTGGTGGAATGTTTAAATCGAATATTGAGTATAAAACTAAATCTATATCCTCATACCTCATACCAAGCTCCTTTTCAGCTTCATGTCCAGTCCATAGTCTAGGGCTACTAGGCTTATAGACTATGTGTTTAGGTAGTCCAAGGTATTCACCAAGCATTCTAACTTGAGTTTTATACAGGCAGCCTATGGGTAGAATATCTACACCTCCATCACCATACTTTGTAAAGTACCCTATGAGTATTTCACTTCTATCACCGGTTCCAGCTACTAGATAGTTAAACTTGTTAGCATAATAGTATAGTATTGTCATTCTAATTCTAGCTCTAAGATTACCATTAGCTACTACTACTTCATCACTATAGGCTGGTACGTGTTTAGCGTAACTACTGTAGATTGGGTGAATATCGATTACATCATACCTTATATTAAGTTTTCTAGCTAAATCAATAGCATCTCTAACATCTACTTCTGGAGTTACCGTAGTATCCGGCATTATTAACCCGTAAACTCTACTAGAACCTAACGCTCTAACACATAGAGTTACAGTAACTGATGAGTCAACACCACCACTTAACCCAACAACAACACCTTTAACACCAGACTCAGCAACACAATTACTAATAAAACTCTCTAACACCTTAACAACACTACTCCAATCCAACCTTAAATCATCAATAGTTACCCTTACAGACACAACATACACCCAACAATCACAAACAGTAAACAGTAATATAAAAGTTAACTACACATAAGAAGATAACTAAACAATGTTCAAGCCGGACGTCATAGCAAGTAATCAAAGTTATAACACTATTTACCTAACCCTATAGCATAGTTTATTTACTGTTTACATAGACTAGAACAGTGTAAACTGTTTAAAGGAGTATAAACTATGTCTAAGGAGTACTCTGACATTATTAGTGAAGTCTATAGTAAGCTTAGAGATAAAAGTATAGTTGAGCTAGTGTACTACTATTACCTGAAGGAGTTAAGGCCGATAATCAATATCGATAGCTAAGCTTACATCCTCTTTAACTCTATAAAGTCTACTTTTAAACTGATAGTGTCAAGTACTGCTATTGTTGAAACTCCACTTAGATACCCGAAGACCTCACCAGGATTTAAAACTATAACTCCATCGATTACCTTATAGTCTTTCTCATGTGTATGACCGTACAGTATAATATCGTATTCACGTGATTTAGCTATAGAGTATACTATCCTCCTAGTTTCATCTTTAGCTCCGAAACCGTGTAGTACTAGTATTCTCTTCTCATCTACTGTTAGAGTATATGGTGGATTGTGTAGTTCAAACCCATAGTTTAAAGCTATATCCTTTAGTAAATCCTTATCACCATCATTATTACCGTATACTGCAACCATTTTAGCTTTAAGTTTACCAAGTCTCCTCATAATGAATGGTGATATAATGTCACCACAGTGTATAACTAGGTCAACATTTAACTCATTAAATTTCTCAATAGCTTTCTCTGTTAAAGGGATATTATCGTGTGTATCAGACATTACACCAATAATTGACATAGAATACACCATAAACAGTTAGATTGAGACTCCTAGTGTAATGGTTCAGGAAAGGTATTTAAATTCTATGGTAGAATTCTACCTAGCATAGAGTAGAGGGTAAGGGTATGAGTAGTAGAGTTGAAGTTTACGGTCACGTAATGTTCCTAAGGGATATTGGTAAAGTGAGATTTATAATACTGAGAACATTTACTGGTATAGAGCAAGTGGTATTGAAGAAGGATAAAGTTCCGGAGAAGGTTTGGAGTGTTTTCAGTCGTTTAGGTCCAGAATACTTCATTAGAGTTGTAGGTGTTAAGGTTAAGAGTAAAATTGCTAAGTTAGGTTACGAGATAATACCCGAGGAGATAGATGTAATTGCAACATCCAAGCCACTACCAATAGACTTATCTGATAAGGTTACTGCAGAGTTTCCTACGAGAATACGATTTAGATACCTCGATATTAGGAGGCCTAAGGTTAAAGCAGTATTCAGGGTTAGAGCTACAGTAGTACAGGCTGCAAGAGAATTCCTAGTTAAAAGGGGGTTTACAGAGGTATTCCTACCTATAATAATTGGTAGTGCTAGTGAGGGTGGTGCAGAACTATTCCAGGTAAAATACTTTGATAAAGTAGCATATCTAGCACAGAGTGGCCAACTATATAAACAGTCTGTAGTACCAGTATTCGGTAAAGTATTCACTATAGGCCCATCATTTAGAGCTGAAAAGTCACGTACTAGAAAGCACTTAACAGAATTCTGGCAAATAGATGTCGAGGAAGCATTAACAACTAAGGATAGACTTATGCAACTACAATTCGAACTAGTAAAGTACATTTACGAGAGAGTATGTGAAGTTAATAGTAGTGACCTAGAAATACTAAATGTTAAAGTTGAAGTTCCAGAATACTACCATAAAATACACTACGATGAAGCAATAAGTATACTCAGAAATAAGGGTATCGATATAGAGTGGGGTATGGATTTTGGTGCTGACGAGGAGAAAGCATTATGTATGGAATTCGATGTACCATTCTTTGTAACAGAGTTTCCAGAGAGGGAGGTAGCATTCTACTATAAACTAGTAGAGGATGATCCAAGACTAGCACATAGAATAGACTTCTACGGTCCTGGAGAATACGGTGTTGAATGGTCTAGTGGTGGATTAAGAGAACACGATCCAGTAAAACTAGAGGAGAGAATGAGGAGTAAAGGGTTAGATCCAAAATCTTTCAAGTGGTATCTAGACATGTTTAAGTATGGATTTCCACCCCATGGAGGCTTCGGTATGGGTGTTGAAAGGCTAATGCAAACACTACTCAAACTAGAGAAGATACACGAGGCAGCACTATACCCGAGAACACCAGACATACTAGTACCATAACGAGGTCTAAACTGATGTTAGAGGTTGAAGTAAAGTATAGAGTTGAAAATGTAGACTATGTGAAGAGTAGACTTGTAAAGCTAGGTGCAAAACATATTGAAACAGTTGTAGAAGTAGACTACTACTACCAACACCCATGTAGAGACTTTAAAAAATCAGATGAAGCTCTAAGAATAAGAGTTAGTAATGGCAAATACACGTTAACGTATAAGGGCCCAAGAATACCTGGAGCTGTTAAGGCTAGAGAGGAGATATCAGTAGAGTTCAGAGACTTCAAGAAACTAGACACTATACTTAGAAAGTTAGGATTCAAACATTTAGCAACAATAGTTAAAAAGAGGGATATATACGCACTTGGAGAATTCAAGATATCAGTAGATGAAGTAGAGGGTTTAGGAGAGTTCATCGAAATAGAGCACATGGGATACACTGGTACAAAGGGTATTCAAGATGTAGCATCTAAAATCAATCACGTAATTAAATGTATTGGAGTAAAGGGTCCATGCATTTTAAAGTCATACTTGGAACTACTACTCGAAAGCAAACAATGAAAATACGTAAACACCTACACCATTCCCAAGGTTAACGAGTTGAAGAGGGGAAAGTTAACAATGAAATACTAGTTACGGGAGCTAATGAGAGTTTAAGGATAAAAAGCTCTCACTATTAGAGCTATGTGGGTTAAACTAATATAGCTTATTGCCTCCACTATCTCCCCGTACACACTAGTACCCCTTCTAACTAGACTATGATGGGTGGTGTAATAGTTTGAGTTTAGACCCTAAACTACGTGAGGAGTTGAGAGAGTTTGTTTACGAGCAACTAAAGATACTAAGAGAGATAGTGCTTATGGTTAAAGATTATATAGACTTTACGCTTATGGATGCTAAAATGGAGGATTTAGATCAAGTTGATAAGTCATTCTACTACGCTTTCATACTTGAGGTTAGTAGGAGTATATTTATCAACTGGAGTATTCATAGGAGGAAGAAGCTTGAACAAGAGTTATCAGGTGTAACATCGCCTTCTCTAGCTAGGAGGGTTGAGAGTAAGAATACAGATTACACAACGTAAGCTCTATCAGATACACCAATAATATACAGGTATAGTCTCCTCTCAGTACGATCATGAAACCTCCTTATAGCTATAGGTTTCCACCCTGGAATCTCAAAATCTAAAGTTACAACTCTTGTACCAGGCTTTAACTCTGAAGATAGCTTTGGCTTTAGAAGCCTATTAACCGATGTTAGTAGGTAGGCGTAGACTACTGTAGCATTATGTATTGGTATTCTAAAGAAGTCTCCATGAATAATCTCTACCTTATCTGAAACACCCTCTCTAACAACATTAATTTTCGCTAACTCTACTAGGTCAGGTCTAACCTCGATACCTACAGCTTTAATACCAAACCTTTTCGCAACCTCTATAACAACTCTACCATCACCACAACCTAAATCATAGAATACATCAGTAGATCTAAAGGTGATGAAGTTACAAAGTTCTTCAAGAGCTCTCCTAGAGGTTGGAACCCAGGGTACACTTATAGGTGATAGTACTAGTGGCAAGTAGACTACTTGAAGGGAGCGCTCAGAGCACAAGCTATCCTCCACTACTCCCCTACCTATACGTCTTATAGGATACCCGTAAACCACTGTATTATTCCAGCCTCCTTACCCCAATAACACCACTAGTACTAATAGGGCTTAAATAGTTTAATCGAGCACCAACATATTATATCTTACAATAAACTTAATTATACAGCTAAACATGTAATCTTGAGGTTTACTACTCTAACCCAAATATCTTACTGAGTATGTGTCGTTTACTTATAACCCCTACTACTCTATCACCCTCCATAACTATAACGTGTGATATCTTAAGTTTTATCATTAAGTCTATTGCATCTCTAACTGTATTTTCACTTTCAAGTATTATTGGGTGTCTAGTCATAATATCTCCAACCATAATCTTCCTCCCCTTTATACCTTTCAATGGTAGTGCTGCAAGCCTATAGAATGGTATATGTCTATGCTCTCTAAGCTCTAGTATTTTTAGTAGATCGAATAGTGTAATTATACCTCTAACCTTATTATCTCTACCTAGTACTACTGCACAGTCTTTACCACTCCTCCTCATAGAGTCAATGAATATGTCTACTGGCATATCCTCATCGACTACTAGTGGTTCACCAACTTCACTAACTAGATCCCTCAACTTCATATTGAGTATTCTCTCTACATCCTCATCTCTCACTATAAATAGTCTTAAACGTCTCGAAGAAGACATAGACTATAGCCCGTTATACTCTAGAGCTATATTAAGGTATTAACTTTTCTACATAATAACTCTTTAAACTATTAAGGGCCAACTTTATCTAAGTGTGTTACCTACGGTTAAGTGTACTTTACAAGGCTATGAGGGTGTATAGGGTTTGGCTAGAAAGCTTAAAAGGATAGTATTGGTATCAGGTACATTCCATCCACTACACTCAAAAGCTGAGAGAGCTGCTAGAGAGGTTGCTGAAGAGCTAGGTGTAGACTTTGAAGTTAAAATTGAAGACTATACATACCTAGCAGAGTATGGTGTAAAGGATGAGTTTGGTTCAGCTAGTATACCACAGGTATTCGCTGAATTCAATGATGGAACAGTTAAACCAGTACTATGGGAGTTCCCACTAAATGAGAGACTAAAACCCGATATAGTTAAAGCTAAAGAGCAGATAAAGAGTAGAATAGAGAAGGCTATTAGTGGAGGTTGAAATCTAACCTAAAAGCTAACATCCCCCCTCTTTCCCTCCCCTCTCTAGAGGAGAGTGTCTATGGGTAAACTTTATTGTCCATCGTGTGGTAGCTTCTACCCCCTAAACTATACTGGATGGTCATGTTCTAACTGTGGAAAACCATTAACAGTACTAGCTGATATACCTAGACTCACTAGAGACTACTTTAAGGGTAGAGGCTATACTGTTTGGAGGTATAGAGATGTAATACCTGTTAGTGGAGACTATATTGTAAGTCTTGGTGAGGGATGGACACCCATAGTTACTAGGAGGGTTTTCGGATTAAACGTACTATTCAAACTAGAATACCTTAATCCAACAGGTAGCTTTAAGGATCGTGGATCAACAGTTGTAGTAAGTAGAGCTTTAAGCTTAAATGTTAAATCTATTGTTGAAGACTCTTCAGGTAATACCGGGTTATCTATTGCAGCCTATGGTTCAATAGCAGGCTTAAAAGTTAGAGTTTATGTTCCAAGCGATATACCTAAAGCTAAAAGGGTTATGCTTGAACTCTACGGTGCAAAAGTTATACCATCAGGTACAAGGGATAATGCCTCTAAAAGAGCTGTAGAAGAGTTAGGTGAAGGAGACTACTATGTAGGTCACTTATGGAACCCATTCTTTATTGAGGGTGTTAAGAGTATAGCCTATGAGGTTTGTGAACAACTAGAATGGAAGCCTCCAGAAACCATAATAGTACCTATAGCTAGTGGAACCTTAATCCTAGGATTCTATAAGGGGTTTAAGGAGCTATACAGTCAAAAACTAATAGACACTATACCTAGACTTATAGGAGTACAGGTTGAAGGGTATACACCAGTATACAACGAGTTTTATGGTGAACAGTATAGGGGTGGTATATCACGTTTAGCTGATGCTCTAAGAGTATCAAAACCTCCACGACTAAAAGAGATAGTTAGTGTATTGAGGGAGACTAGAGGTGAGGTCATAGTGGTATCTGATAGTGAAATAGTAGAGTCACTAAAACACCTAGTTAAAATGGGATTCCTAGTTGAACCATCATCGGCAACCGTGCTAGCAGCTTTAAGAAAGGCTTTAAACCAGAAGATCATAGATAGAGGGGAGAAGATTCTACTACCACTAACAGGTTCAGGACTTAAAATGGCCACCCAACTCTACAGTTTAATATATGGTTCTGGTGGTAGAACATGACAAAATATGATGTTATAGTTGTTGGTGCTGGAACAGCAGGATGCTTCAATGCATACCTACTAGCAAGTAGAGGGTTTAGTGTAGCACTAGTTGAAGCTAAGGATAAAAACATTATAGGTTGTAAGGTTTGTGGTGATGCAGTAGGTAAACACCACTTCGAAAATGTCGGCTTAAACCCCCCTACGGGTAGAGAGCTTGAAGGAGTATTCAAGGGTATAATAGTGTATTCTCCAAGAGAGGATAAGAGTATTATCGTTAGAGGTGAAGGCTACGCTATCAATAGACATCTATTCGGCCAGAGACTACTAAAAATGGCTCTCAATAAGGGTGTAGAACTATACGATAACAGTGTAGCATTAGAGCCTATAGTTAAAGGAGACTACGTTATAGGGGTTAGAATTAAACGTAAAAACACACTTAAAGTAGAGGAGCTCTATAGTAGAGTAGTTGTTGACGCTACAGGTGCTACATCAACTCTTAGAAGAAAACTACCTAGGGAATGGTGGATTTCAGAGAGTATACCACCCGAAGACTACAATATAGCCTATAGGGAGATTAGAGAGGTAGAGGTAGAGCTAGACACGAGATATGCTGAAATACATTTGTCAAAGAAGATTGCACCTGGAGGATACTGGTGGTTCTTCCCGAAAACTAAGAGTAT
>DQVH01000043.1 GCA_015661855.1 Desulfurococcales archaeon | reverse complement strand
CTATGGATTATTAGTACTATTATAATACTATTCAATTCAAATTTAACTGAAAGAGTTGACAGTTTAAAGTATTTAGAGGAGTGGATGGTTAGATATACATTTAATAACAGGTATATTTAGGTGTAATTTATATCGTTCCCTTTTCAGAAGTTTAATAGAGGGTGTTGATGGGTATAGTCTTTCCATAACTATTACGTTAGCACTACTAGTGAAACTGGGATTTAACTCTTTATCAGTAGTACTTATAGCGTTAATAGCTAACACCATTATCATGCTATTTGCTAATTTAGATGTGTTACTACTCACTTTAAGTCTGTTTTAAGCCTTGAGCTCTACAAGTTAGCTATTCAAATATAACTTTAGCTAATACTATTGTATAGATAGGCCCTCTATCGTAAGGGATGTACATCCACTTGTAGCTGCAATTATTGGGTGGATTAGAGCATCTGTAGGAGGTAATTGGTTTACCCATATATGTAGTAGTAGCCGCTATAGTTTTAAGAGAAATTGTGAAATTATAAAGTATAGTTATTGGCATTTCTCTCGTAAACCTTTAGTAGGTAAAGAAAGTGGGGTTTTAGGAAAAAATATTACGCTATATTCTTAGACTCGTTTATTATTAAGTGTTATAGTGCATTCTCAAATCATGTAGTTTATATATTTTCTAGTATTCTTAGTTTATGCCGGTCTAACGTAACCCCATTTCTCTAGTGCTCTCTTTAACTCCTTATGTTCTTTAGCGTACTCGTCTAAGGGTATCCCCTTAAGGTACGCTTCAATAGCCTGTCTTACTGCTGTAGCTCCAGCTCTCGGGCCGTCCGGATGGCCTAAAACTCCACCTCCTACCTGGATTACTAGGTCTACTCCAAGAACTCTAATAACCTCTGGTAGTGTACCCGGGTGTAATCCTCCTGAGGCTGTTGGGAGAGCTGGTTTTATGTGGTACCATTCCTGCTCTAAATGGAATATATCGTCTGGGTCTGGTTTGAAGTGTTGTTCTCTTAACGCTCTAGCATGGTTTATTACATCTTTCGTTTTAGCTTCTAACTTACCTACTTCTGGTGTACCTACGTGTAGCTGGTCTACACCTATTAGTCTAAATAGTTTTGCTAGAGTATACATTGAAACGCCATGGTATGGGTTACGTGTGAATGCTGCATGAAATGCTCTATGAGCATGAATTCCTAGTCCATACTCTTCAGCTAAATCTCTAATGTAGGTTAATGCTGCCCATCCTACAATAACTACATCAACCATTATGAATGGATTACCGTAGTCAGCTACTAGTTTTAACCGTTTCTCCATCTCCCTTACATCAGCTGTTATATTTGCTAACCATACCTTTCTCTCTCCAGTCTCCTTCTCTGCTTTATCAATAGCTTTCATTATGGCTTTAGCTCTAGCCTCAAATCGGCAGAATGGCTGACTTGTTAAGTTTTCATCGTCTTTAGCGAAATCCATACCGCCAACGAGATACTCATAAACTACCTTTTCTAACTCCTCTGGTGAATAACCAACTTTTGGTTTTGGTACGGTACCTACAATAGGTCTATCGTAAATTTTATATACTTCACGTACACCTTTAATACCCTTCACTGGGCCTTTAAAGTACTTTATAAATGATTTAGGAAAGTATATGTCTTCAACTCTTAACCATTTAGCACGTTTCATACCGAATATATTTCCGGCAACAGATGCTAAGAAGCCAGGCATATTACCTTCTTCAAATAGTTCTACAGGATATGCTATCTTTACTAAGTAAGATTCGTCGTCTAGCTTTTTAATATCAAAGGCTTTACCCATTAACTTCCATATTCTATCAGGTAGTACTGATAGTGTTGTCCAAGTACCTACACTACTCTCTGATGCAATACCGCCAGCTACATCCTCTATACTAAACCCTTTAGCAGGTGTTACTCTGAAAACCACAATTACGTCGTTATCTGGATCAGGCTGGTAATCTTTTTTAACGAATACATGATACCATTCAAACTTCTCAGCCAAGAAGTAACCACCCTATATTTATCGGATGAAAGCCTTTACAAGTCTACTTGTAGTTTAGAATTAAATGTGTTATAAAGTTAGCGGATAAAATTAAAACAATATATTAATGAAAAATGAGTATTTACATCTCTAAGATAAATGGTTAATAGTTCATTTGTAATAGATGTTTAAAAAATATAAAGTGATATTCGATTTTATTTTGAATTTTTCTTCTATACTTTTATTTTAGTATTCTTCACATTTTACTTGGAAGTATATTTTTGAATGTCTACATGATGGACACTTTTCTGGTGGTTCCTTACCGTAATGTACATAGCCACATTTTCTACATACCCACCATACTTCTCTATCCCTTCTAAAGATTTTGTTTTCTTCTAATAACTTTAGTAACTTTTTAAACCTCTCCTCATGATGTTCTTCAGCTTTTGCAATAGCTCTTAATGTAGCTGCTATTTTAGGTAAACCCTCCTTTTCAGCAATTTTTGCATATTCAGGATACATTACTGTATGCTCATAGTTTTCACCAGCAATAGCTGATTTCAAATTATCAATAGTACTACCTAAAACTATTTGTGCTGATACCTCAACTTTAACCTCCCTAGGAAGTGAAGTTTTCTCCTTCAACTCATTAATTAACTTGAGTAATGTTTCGGCATGTTCTTTCTCGTTTTCAGCTGTTAAAAGAAATACCTCAGCAATTTGTTTATACCCTTCTTTCTCAGCAATACTAGCATAAAATGTATAACGATTTCTTGCCTGACTTTCCCCTATAAATGCTTTAACAAGGTTTACGAGCGTTTCCATTAAGTCACCCTCGCATTCCTAAATATAGTATTTAGCATTTATAAGCATTTTGGTTAGAAATTCTAACCTATACTATGCAAACACCTAAACATCTAAATTGCTTTGCCAACATGTTTATATTTATTATTTAACATGTTCATTTAGTTAAATTAACATATTTTTTCGGAAAATCGTTTATACCTGTTGTAGTTAAAGGAATAGGTGTGTAGAGTGCTTAGGGCATGTCAGTATGTTGTTACGGTATAGTATAGACTGCTAATGATTGGGGTGGTAGTTTGTGATTGATGAGAAAGATAAAGAAATATTGGAGATATTAAAAAGTAATTCTAGAATATCATATAGCGATATAGCTAGGATGGTCGGTATCAGTGATGTTGCTGTAATAAAAAGAGTGAAAAAACTTGAGCAACTAGGGGTGATAAGGAGGTATACGGTAATATTGGATCCTAGAAAGCTAGGTTACAATGCAATTTCGATAACAGGTATTGATGTAGACTCTGAACACATATTTAAAGTAATATCGTATTTAAGGGAGAGAGATTACACTAAATATATAGCTCTTACATCTGGAGATCACTCAGTAATAGTAGTTATATGGGCTACTAATAATGAAGAGCTTGCACGTATACATGATGAGATATCACGCTTACCTGGTGTGAAAAGGGTATGTCCAGCAATAATTTTGGATGTAATTAAAGAGTAGAAGCCCCCTACTTCAACACTTAAGAATATTAAACTTAATACAGTTATAGATGTAGTAGTAACCTTAAAACAGAAAACACTAGATTACAACCTTCTGTAATGTTTTTACATCTTTTTATGGAGTCTTCCTCAAATTTATTTACATTTATTTACATGGCAACCATAGTGTACTACGTAGTGGCTACTGAGTTTTCAAGAAAGCCTATTTAGAGCTTCCATAAGTGACTTAATAGAGACCGTAATGAATTCACTTACGGTAAATGTAAGTTGCATAATAAGATGAATGTTTTTAAACTATAGTTAGGTCGTGTGAAGAACCCGCTGGGAGGGTAATAACATACTGGTTAAAATAGGAGAAATAACTAAGGTCTATAAGACTTTAACAGGTAGTAAGAGGTATAAGGGATTTACAAGTATTTTAGTATTTTTAGGGGTATGTTTACTTTATTTTAGAGAACTGTATGAAGGGTGATTGAATGATATTACATACTGCAAGAATTTGCCTTTCAAAACACGCTAAACGTAGAATGGATGAGAGAAGTCTTAAGTATGATGATGTGGTAGAGTCTATTAACAATCCTAAACAATTAGTGTATGATAAGTGGAATGATGTGTATATAGCAGTGTCTATTACAGGTAATGCTGTAGTCTACGCTTTTAAGGGTAATAGAGTGGAAGTCTTAACTGTTTTAGGTAGAAGAGAGTATGAAGCTTTAGTGAGTAAATACGGTACTAAAAGATATAAGGTTTTGACTTAATGATGTTGATTAATAACTACTCTTTATAGAGGATTTTAGAAGTCAACATTTAAATTCTCTAAGAGTATTATGTATTTTAGAAAGTTATGTGAATTAGTAATTAAATTACCACGTTATATACGGTCAAAAGTTATGTTGAGAGTTATTGTTAGAAGTAAAAGGGATGCTGATGCTGTAAAGGCTGTTATTAGGAAGTTCTATCAAGGCTGGGGTCTTAATGTTGAAACACTTAAGGGTGCAAGAAGCATTGATAAGGCCATGGAGATTTTAGAGAAATATAAGCATAGTAGTGAGTTCATTATAGTAATTCTAGGTAGAGAGGATAGGGAGATTGCTTCTACACTTGAATCACAAACCCCATTAAACTTTATAATTCACACTATCCCTTTTGCTAAAGTTCGTAATATGAGAATTGAACAGTTATTTCACGAGTTAGAGTTAGCTAAGAGTAAAATTAGATTAACAGTAACATGGGATTCTATAAGAAAAGTCTTCATACTACAAAGGGGAGGCATACCGCTTGAGGATTTAAAGTTTAATCCTGCATTTGATGTATTTTTCGGTTTAGGAGAGAAAACTAAAGCATATCTCTCAACAATTATCGGGGGACGTATAGGTTTAAACCCTCTACTTGTTAGAGAGTTTGGTGGTTTACATAAGGTCTATTGTGGACCTAGGAAAACGGGTATACTGAGAATACCTGATGAAGGTATTGAGCCATGGGGTGAGAAGTTTACGAATGAAGTTTACGATGTTGAATTAAGTAAGCTAATAGAGTCTAATAGTCATGTTCTAAAACTCTATGAAAGTGTATCATTAAAGTTTTTAAAGAGGTTTAGAGATTGGGCCGATACAGTTATTATCCCTTGGAGTGGCGGAAAAGATAGTACAGCAGCACTACTACTTGCACTAAAGGTTTTTGGAAGTAAAAAGGTTACTGCAATTTATGCTAATACGGGTCTAGAGTTCCCATGGACCCTAGAGTATGTCGAGAAAGTAACAAAACTACTTAATGTTAAAGTTTATACTGTCTATGTGGGCTTAAACGAGGAACTTAGGAGAGGTAGGAGTCTACCAACGCATAGTAATAGGTGGTGTACGGGGCTAAAAATTAATGCTATAGAGAAAGCAGTTAATGAGTTAGCTCAGGGGAATACATTAGTAGTTATTGGTGATAGAGATGCCGAATCGGAGAGGAGGGGTAGAAGACCTTTAGCTAAATTTATAGCAAGTGATAGACTAATTGTTGCACCCATTAAATTATGGAGTGCTGCACATGTACAACTCTACCTAACATTAAATAATATACCATTAAATCCACTCTACACAATAGGCTTCTACAGAATAGGATGTTACATATGTCCTGCACTTAGAAGCTGGGAGGTATATTTAATGATGAGAGATAGTGAGCTAGTAAATTCGTTAATTTCACAGCCTTTCTATAGGGATTTCATTAATTTACGGAAGAGCAAGAATAAAGAATTGACATTCTGACTCAAGTATAATTTATACCGGAATTAAATATTAATATTAAAAGCGAATTTTCAATATGGTACCATTCTTATATTATTTTCGTATTGTAGCATAGTATTCTAAAAGAAACTTTATTTCTGTGTATTACTATCACGTACTATGGATGATGAATGATGACGCGACAGAATATTGGATGATGTAAGCTCCACCCCTCCTGACAGATTACTCTATGAAGTATAGATCCTTTTTACCTATCTTCCTGGTTATTAAAGTCTTTACGTGTTCCTCTAAACTCAATTCAGCTATTTCTTCGAGCATATCCTTCTTTCGCGGACCCTTAATTGCAAAAGAGCATTTACCGTCGGGTAAGAGTGCACGTTTTTCGCAATAGGCATATTGACATTCATATCCTTTGCAGTAGTCGCCAACCCATCTACAAAATGCTACCTTTCTTGGCTTACCCCTATAATACCTTGTAGTATAGACTAATGACCTCTTTCCACACCTAAATAGTGAACATAGTGGATTGCATTTTCCATCTTTTGGTTGTGGTTTAAATTGTTGAGGTCTGGAGTTCAAGGTGTACCCCTTCGCAACCTATTTAATAATTTGAAATGTCATAATTTAATCCATTTTTGTTATGGTTTAAACCATTTAAACATTATGTATCTAACTTCCTCCATTTTAGGGCTTGTAGCAGCTATAATAAATCTCTTTCTTACACTATGGGATAGTCTACCAGCTCTAACTATTTCTATAGGGTCTATTTTCTCATTAATGTTTAGTACATGGATTAGGTATGGTGCGTGATCTAGTCCTGGACCTAACTCATACACTGCATAGTCACATCCAAATTTTAAACCTGATCTTACAATATATCCCTTCTCCCTTAAATCTTTATAGACTAAATATAATATTTTGAATCGTGGAATATTTCTCTCACAATATTCTAACAATTCTTTATACTCCACCTTCCTATCATTAGTGTAGACTTCTAGTTCACCTTTTTCAACAAGGTATAGTGCTTCAATAAGTGATAGTTCAAGAGGTGTTTTAAAATCTGAGCCCTTAGGTTTTCTTATTCCAAATGGTTTACCATAAAATCCTTTAGAGAATAGTTTCTTTGAGTCTTCTACATCCCAAACTATAACCTTTAGCCCTACTAATAGTCCTTTAGCCATATTGTCATCCATAATTTTTAAATGTATAGTAGTGATGTTATGGAGTTTTATGGTAATTTGTGCATAGCTATATACATGAGGTGTTCAGCTGCATCTTTAATTAGGTCTGCCGAATCCTCCATTATGTCTATAATTTCCTTTAACAGCATTACTAGTAGTAGGTTATCCTTCTGTGTTTCATACAATTTTACTTCTAAGAATCTATACATGTCATCTAGTTCATCTTCTAATTTGAATACATTTTTACAGTTGTCTATTGTCTTTCTAGGGTTAACTGTTAGCATTAGTATAGCTTTCCTCAGTACCTCGAATTCGTCAATAACTGTTTTCATGAAATCTAGCATACCCTTTCCTATATCCCGTGTTGGCAGTAGGTTTCTTGATGCAAGAATTAGTAGTCTATGGGATATACCGTTCATTAGTTGTGCTACTCTCTCTAAATCGTATGCTATCTTAATGTATATATCTTTATTTATTAAGCTTGGGCTAACTCTAACGATATATTCTAGAATACGAGATTTCATTTCTTCAGATTTGTTCTTATAGTTTCTCACTCTAGGGTGTTTAGCTTTAATGATTTCTATTTTTCCTTCAGAGAGATCATTAATTAATGTGTCTACCTCTCTAACTGTGTCATAGGTGTTTCTAACTAGACTGTGTAAGAGTTCTACAATGTGCATTTCAGCTAATGCTTCTCTCTTACTACTACTTAATGAGCCTTCTACATACTCACTCACAGTATTCACCTAATACTTTTCACTCCGCTTAACCCAATCTATGATAAAGTATTTTCTTATTTCGTATTTACGTTAAAGTACTAGAAGCTTATATTTTTAGCGATATAAAAATATATTTACCGCTAAATAGGAGCTTACTGGATACAAAATATGAGGTTTTTACTAGTAGACTGTTTAGCTAGAGGGAGTGGTAGTCGAAAAGCTACAGTAGACGTAATTGGTGCTGGTCCTCGTGTAGTAGCGGGTATTCTTGAATCATTCGGTTATAGAGTAAGAGTGGATGTGCCTGAAAAGATAAGTGTAAATATATTGAAACGGTATGTAGAAGAATATGATGCACTTTTAATATCAGCTATGTCATCTGATTTAGGTATTGTAAGAAAGCTTACAAGGCTTTGGAGAAATCTAACGAGAAAGCCTATAATAATAGGTGGACCTATAACTGGAAACCCCCTTCGTATCTCCGAATTAGAGTTTGATGTGGGATTCTATGGTGAAAGCGAAGAAACACTTATTGAAATATGTAGTCGTAAACTATTCGATAGTATAGTTTGTAGAGAGATAGAAAAGTTAAAGTCTATTAAGGGCCTCATACTAAGAGTTAACAATGAAATAGTATTTACTGGTAGGAGGAGATTTGTTAGTAAGGAGCTATTAAATACAATTAATCCTTCTACTAAAATAGTTAAATATTATCCATTATATTGGGCTTCTAGAGTTTACGTTGAAATTGTTAGAGGGTGTAGCAACTTCAATAGACCTAAAATAGTATTGCCATCTGGTAAAAAGTGTATATTATGTTATAGGTGTAAGTATGGTCCGTTAAGGAGTAGACTTGAATGTCCTATTGGTATACCTCCTGGTTGTGGTTATTGCTCTGTTCCAGCACTATATGGTCCTCCAAGGTCAAGACATATAAGTAATATTGTAAGTGAAATTAAGGGGCTTATTCGTAATGGTGTATCTAGAATCGTCTTAAGTGCGCCGGATATACTGGACTACTGTAGAGAAGAGTTAGTGGAACCAGAGCCTCTAACCGACCCTTGCTCGCCACCACCTAATATTGATGCTTTAAGGAGGCTATTTGATAGCTTATTTAATATAAGTGAGATTGCTAGCGGTGAAGTAGCATTAATGTTAGAGAATATTAAGGCATGTCTGGTTAATGAAGAGGTTGCCAAACTTCTTGGGGAGTACTTTAAAGGTACAACAGTCCATATAGGTTGTGAAACAGGAGATCAGGAACACGCAGATCTAATTGGACGTCCAGGTACAGTAGATGATGTCGTGAGAGCTGTTAAGTTACTAACTAAGTATGGTTTAAGACCATACGTTTATTTCATTCACGGACTTCCGGGACAATCCCCTAAAACCGTAAATAATACCCTCAAAATTATAGATATACTTAAACAAGAGAATGTAGAAAAAATTACACTCTACAGGTTTTCACCATTACCTGGTTCAGCATTTGAAGATTATCCTAGAGCTAAACCATTTGTTAAAGATAAACTTAGCCTTATGATAGCTAGAAAGGTTCAAGAAGTAAACATTCAAAGTAAGTATAAACTATTAAATAGGATTATCAAAGTTGTAATTGTAGGCGAATATAAGAAAAAATATATTATTGGCTATCCATTTTACCATGGACCAGTTGTACTATTCGATAAAAGCGTGGAAAGATATATTGGATTTCTCGTAAAAGCTAGAATAGTAAGGGTTATCTCTGATAGACTAGTTTATGGTACTGTAGAATCTATAGAGAGGAGGGTACATCAAGTTACATAGTTTTTAGGCAGCTTTGATTACTCCTTATCACCCTCACAAATTATCTATTAGCATCTCTATTTCTCTTATTAACTTTTCAGTTTCTCTCCATAAACCCTTTAATTCAGTATAATCCTTCCTTATATCGTTTATATTTTCTGTTAATATACTATATTTATTACTATTTTTACTAATGGTTATCAACTTATATAATATTTTTCTATCATTTTCAAAATCTACCATTATTGCATATGATAATAATGTGTGTATTAAGCTTAGGATATGCTTGATGTCATTAGGATTGTTTATGTCTCCTTCGTTAATAGTGTTAAGTACTTTACCTGTCTTCCTTAGGCATGTTAGAATTGTATTTCTATTCTTTCTAAGTAGCTCTAAGTAGCCTATAAGCTTATATTGTATTTCGTTATCTTTTTCAGCTCCTTTAATTAATTTGATTATGTGTTTCTTCATGTTTTTAGTTATTCTAGATCTCTCATGTAAACTTTCCTCAAGCTCTCTTAATATTTCATTGAGAAGGTAGTATCCTTCTTTCATAATTATTTTAACCTCTTCTTACAGTTGCAATACTATTATCTGCTATACCTTTTTCTCTCAGTTCTTCTGGGTTACACCAAACCTCGTTTTCTGGAACTTTCTGGTCTATTGTAACTTTAAGTTTAAACCTCTTTCTACCTGCAACTGTGATTTCAATGTAATCTTTTATGTTGAGTAGTTTAGCTAGAGCTTCACATATTATGGCGTGTCCTGGTTTAACAGATTCATTGTATCTTAATCTAATCCTTTTTTCCCTTATTTGTTTCTCCTTCTTTCTTACTGAAGCTGGAGGTATTACTGCTACTAACGCCTTTATATCTAACTTTTTTTCCTGTTTCTCACTTTTAACACTTTCATTCTGTGTACTCACAATATATTACCCTCCAGGTGTTAGCATATGTTTCTATGGGGGTAACGTTTATTTACTTTTACTTTCATAGGGTGTACCCAGTTTGAAGAAGTCTATTTTGTCCTCAAAGTATAATGGTAGCTTCCTATATACTTCCTCTATTGGTGTTCTAACCTGCTTCCATGTGTCTCTATCTCTAAGTGTTACAGTGTTATCTTCTAGTGTTTGGTAGTCTACTGTTATTGCTATGGGTACTCCTATTTCATCTGCTCTAGCATACCTCCTTCCTATACTGCCAGACTCGTCATAGTATACTGTTAAATTCATTTCCTTAAGCCTCTCATATATTTCTTTAGCTATGTCTGGTAGCCTACTTCTAACCACTAAGGGGAAAACTGCAACCTTTATTGGCGCTATTCTTTTAGGTAGTTTTAGTATGACTCTGCCTTCTCTTTCAGAGTATGCATACTCTAATGTTACATACACTAATCTTTCTGCACCAAATGATGGTTCAACAACGTGTGGTACTATTCTTTCTCCTGAAATTTTCTCTTCAACCTCGCATACTGAAATGTATTTTGAGTTTATCTTTTCACCTTCAACCTCAATGTAACCTTTAGTCTTTAACTCGTTAGCTATAGTTTCGGGTAGTGTACTCTTAATTGTGCTTATTATCTTTGCTGCTTTATCCTTAAATGTCTCTCTTAACACTTTCTCCTTAATAGCTATCTTTAACTTCCTTTTTATAACTGGTTTCTCGTAGGGTATAAAGACTGATAAATCATGGCCACTATACTTCATATGCCTTGATAGATCATAGTCTGTTCTATATGCGTGTCCTGAAACTTCAATCCATCCCCATCTTTCAACTTTAACCATTTGATCGAATGTCTGTGTTGCATAATGTGCTCTCTCATGTGGTAGTTTTTCTTCAAAATACTGTTTATCGTATGGTACTCCTAGTTTATTTACGAAATCGTATGATTGAACCATAAAGTATGCTAGCCATTCATTAATAATGTATTTCTCGCGTAGAGCTTCTTCAACTGTTATTTTTATTGGCTTTTCACCTTTAACTTTTAACTCTCCAGGTAATATTAGTATCTTTCTATCCCTTACTTTGTCTATGAGTGGACATTCAGGCTTCTTCGGGTTAAAGAAAAACTCTACCTCCATTATAGTGAACTCTCTAAGTCTAATCATACCCTGCCTTGGGGATATTTCATTCCTAGCAACTCTACCTATCTGTGCTATACCTATGGGGAACTTATTTCTCATAGCTTCGTATACTCTCTTAAATGATGTAAACATGCCCTGAGCTGTTTCAGGTCTAAGGAAGCCTATGTTTTCACTATAGGGTCCAATTATTGTTTGGAATAGTAGATTAAACGTTTTAACTTTACCGAGTTCACCATTACATATAGGGCATCGTATATCATTTTCTCTAATAATTTTCTCTAACTCCTCATTGGATAAACCCTCAACATTAGTATTTAGCTTCTCTTCTATAAGTGTGTCTGCTCTAAACTTTCTATGACAACTAATACATTCAACGATAGGGTCTGTGAAATGTTCTAGGTGACCACTTGCTTCAAAAACCTTTTTCGGCGCTATAATTGGTGTTTCTATTTCAACTATGAATTCTTGATGTCTGAGTATAAACCATTCTCTCCATAACGTCTCAATATTACGTTTTATAAGTGTACCTAGGGGCCCTAAATCTATAAATCCTGCAACACCACCATAAATTTCATAGGACTGCCAAAATATACCTCTCCTTCTTGCTAATTCAACTATCTTCTCATATAGATCCATACTCTTTTATACCTCCATCTATCCACATTATCGTCTTTATAGAGTGTATCTAGGTTTGTACTTTTATACGGTATTCGAGAAACCTAATAATGTAATATTTCTTATATAGATTTTTATCATTAAATTATCTGGTGATAGAGGGTATCATGTATTCACTCTACTTAAATGAGAATCCGCTAAAATTCTGTGGTACTAGTGTAAGTAAGGAGAGAACACCATTTAACATTGTGGGTATACCATTAGATCAAACAGTAACGTTTAGATCTGGAACAAGATTTGCACCTACTCGTATAAGGGAGGTCTCAGCAAATATAGAGTTATATTCGTTTAGAGTACATGTAGATTTCGAAAACATACTCGCATATGATATGGGTGATCTATGTCTTGTTCCAGGTGATTTAAAGGCTTCTCTAGATAGAATAGAGCTTTTAGCGAGGGAAGTGTTTAGTGAGAATAGATTTACGATATTTATGGGAGGTGAACACTTAATAACTTACCCCATAGTTAAGAGTTTACCCCAAAATACTAAGGTGATCATATTTGATGCACATTTTGACTTAAGAAACGAATATTTGAATTCCAAACTTAACCATGCGTGCGTCACTCGTAGAATAGTGGAGCATGTAAGTCCAAAAAATGTAATGATAATTGGTGTAAGGGCTGCATGTAGTGAAGAAGTTGATTTCGTTCGTAAAAGAGGTATAAACTATATACCAAGCCATATTATTACTCATGAAAGTATCCCTGAGATAGTAAAGAGAATTAACAAATTCCTAATGGGAAGTGAAATCGTATACATATCAATAGATATGGATGTAATAGATCCAGCTTATGCACCTGGAGTTAGCAATCCAGAACCAGAGGGAATAACACCAAAATGTCTTCTCGACATATTATCTACAATACTTTCACCAAATGTGAAAGGTTTAGATATAGTTGAGGTAACACCACCACACGATGTAAGTGATATTACTAGTATACTTGCATCGAAAATAATTGTGGAATGTTTTTCAATAATGTATACTAGGATAGCAAAAGCATTGAAGGTGAGACATAGAAAGAGGTAATTCTACACTATTATATTGCTTTAACCCTTTTAATTGTAGGAGATCTAACCTTATATAAAACTCTGTAACCACAATAACTGCATCTTATTCCTGGAAGTATTTCTAAATCTTTCGAATCTATTATTCCACCACATCTACCACAACGATACTTCAATGTCTACCACCCTTTAAGTTTCAGTATTCTAACTAGAACGTAAAGATTTATAAAGTTTTACCTGTAAATATGAGGTATGAAGAACTCTCTAAAAAGGTGGGTTGATAACTTATAATGAAGAAGTCTGTAAAAAAGCGTGAAAAATCTATAATTGAGTTCTCGGGTCTACCACCAGAACTAGGACTAGAGTTAGCAAAGGAGGAAATGCTGATAAGAATTAGAGTTGAAAAGAGGAAATGGGGTAGAGAAGTTACTATCATTGAGGGGTTAAATGATCCATCTATAAATCTTAAAGAGATTGCTGCTAAGTTAAAATCTAAACTCGCCTGTGGTGGTACAGCAAAAAATGGTAGAATAGAGCTTCAAGGAAATCATCGTACAAGAGTTAAAGAGCTACTAGTGGATATGGGATTCCCAGAGGAAAACATTCTAATACTGTCAGATTAGCTATATTTAAGATTAAAAAATAAGATTTATTTTTCAATATCTCCCTTTTCCATATTCCAATATTAGCTTGTAATGGATGCTGTATTATTGAGGTGGTAGTGGTATCCCTAGCTCTCTGACAAGCTCTTTATATCTATTTCTAACGGTTACCTCGGTTACACCAGATACTTGTGCTATCTCCTTTTGTGTTCTACGTTCATCCTCTAATAGTGATGCAATATATATTGCTGCTGCAGCTAATCCTGCAGGATCTTTTCCAGCCGTTATACCTTTCTCTTTGGCTCTCTTTAGTATTTCTGCAGCTCTCTTTAATACATTACCACTTAGTCCTAGGAGCGCTCCTATTCTTGGTACGTAATCTATTGGATCAGCTATTGGTACTTGTACAGTAAGTTCTCTTAGTAATAGTCTATAGCATCTAGCTACATCCTTTCTACCCGACTTTGTAAATGCAGCTATTTCGTCCAATGTTCGTGGTATTTTAAGTCTTCTACAAGCAGCATATATTGCTGCTGCCATTACCGACTCGATACTTCTACCTCTAACCAGACCCTTCTCTACAGCTTTACGGTATATTACTGCTGCTTCTTCACGTACACTCCTTGGTAGATTTAGTTGTGAAGCTATTCTATCTAGTTCATTCATTGCTTGTGCTAAATTACGGTCCATACTTGACTGAATTCTAGTTCTAATTTGCCATTTCCTCCAACGTAGTATTTCAAGTCTCTTCTTTGGCTCCAATCTTCTACCAAAAGCATCCTTATCTCTCCAATCAATAACTGTTGAAAGACCTTTATCGTGTACTGTTGGTGTAATTGGTGATCCTACACGACTTCTCTTCTCCCTCTCTTCAGGTGTAAAAGCTCTCCATTCAGGACCTTGATCAACCATTCTCTCCTCTAATACTGTTCCACAACTAGTACATACGTATACACTACGCTCTGAGTCGAAGATTATACTGGTGCTACCACAAGCTGGACATTTAACTACACTATCTCCAGGTTCAGGTCTAATAGTCAATTCCACCACCCAACATGAGATAACTTTTTATACAACATGTACTCGGCTTATAAGTTTTACTCAGAAACTGGTATATAAAGTTTCCGTTTACACATATTACTGGATGTGCGTAAGTGTAATTGGGATTCTATGTAGGTTATGGAGTATGTTGGGGAAAGCATTTAAATATTTTACATTTAAATTTTACTACTCAATACTCTTAATCAATGCTTGTTTAACTTTGTCTATTCCGAGAGCTACAATGAGTTTTCCCAGTCTTGGTCCACTATGTTTACCTAGTATTGCATAGTATAATATTTTGAATAGAGTACTTGGTGGAATATTAAATTTACGTGCTACCTCATAGACTAAGTTATGTATGTCTATTGCTGTCATATTATTATTTAATTTTCTAGCAAATTCTAAGACTACCTCTTTATATGTTGGATCTGTTATTTTTTGTGGATTCCACTGTACTCTATACTGTTCAGGAACAATACCGTTTTCAACCCAGTATTCAACGTATCTTTTCAATCTCTCTACCCCACTTTTATCGTTAAGCTTCTTCACTACTATATCCCAATCTTTATAGATTTGATAGTATACTATGAGGTCTGTTATTCTAGTTTTCCATGGTCTAACACCTTTAGTTGCTAACTTGTATGCTATGAGTCTTCTCCAGGTACTCTTATCTATTTTAGCCTTTTTCTCATATATGTCTGCAGTGTCATTGAATTCCTCATACAATCTTAGTAGGAATTGTGGTGTAGTATTGAAGTTCTTATTTTCCTCTAGCTCATTTTTGAATAGAAAATACTTTAGTATTTCGGGAGGTACCATTTTCAAAATTACATTTAGTGATCCGACACCTTTACTCTTACTCATCTTTCTACCTTCAAATAGTACAAACCCATACTTATAGCCTATTGGTGGTTCCTTCCTAAATAACCTCTTAAATACTGCTACTGCTGTATCCCAACTACCACCTTTAGTGTGATGATCTACACCTGCACCCTCAATATCTACTCCTAGGAAGTCCATTCTGCTTGGCCAATCAAGTCTCCATGTAAGTTTCCACTTATGTGTGTCTATGGGGAGTATACCTTTATAGCCGCATCCCTTTGTGTATCCCACATTTTTATCGCATATATACTCTATTTCATGTTTTGTTATATTTAGTACCCTTGTTGTCGCTATCTTACCGCACTTCTCACATATGGGTAGTGCTATATCCTTCCAGTATTTTGGGAGTTGTCTACCTGAAACCTCCATAAGTAGTCTTTTTACTTCATCAAGTTTTGATGTATAGAATTCTAAGTATATGTCATAGTATCCTTCATTATAGAGTTTCGTTACAGGTATTATCTCATCTGGTTTAACACCAAAAGTATCCATTAACTTAACTGTTTCATCTAGGAAGTGCTCTCCATAACTACTATGGCATCCATAGGGGTCAGGTGTTAGTGCTAGTGGTTTTCCTAGGTGTGGTTTAAGTGTATCCTTATACTTTTCTAGATCTGCCGGTATACTATCAAAGGCGTCCATTATATCTCCTACAAATATAAAGTATGCCTCATAACCTCTACTACGAAGTTCTTGAACTATAGCCCATGGGTATAGGAATTCACATACCGTCCCAAGATGTGGTGGACCACTAGTAGTAATACCTGATCCAACAATGTATGGTGGACTTCTGGTCTTAGTAAGTTTATCAACTAGT
>DQVH01000167.1 GCA_015661855.1 Desulfurococcales archaeon | reverse complement strand
TATCAAAGTTAGCTATAGAGTATTCAGCTTACATATTGGCGACCATGTTTGAGAAATCCAGGAATCCACCCAAAGTCTATAATTCCGCGCTACTTATAAACCCTAAGGGTTCCATCGAGTGTATTTATAGGAAGATACACCTATTCGATGCTTATGGCTATAGAGAGTCAGATTATATAATCCATGGGGATAGGCCATCACCTATAGTTAGTGTTAAATCCGCTAGAATAGCTATAGCAATATGCTTCGATATTAGATTTCCAGAGTTATATCGTTACTATGCAGTTAAAGGTGCAAACATGATTATTAATCCATCAGCATGGTATAGAGGGCCATTTAAGGAGGAGACGTTGAGATTTCTTGCACAAGCTAGAGCACACGAAAATACAGTTTACATGGTTATAGCTAATCAGTGTGGAAAATACTTTACAGGTAGAAGTATGATTGTTAATCCGTATGGTGTAGTAGAGGTAGATTTAGGTGTAGAAGAGAGGTATCTTGAGTATCAAGTTGACCTAAGCCTTGTGGATAGAGTTAGAGAGATTCTACCAGTACTTAAATTAAGAAGGAGTGAAGTATATAGGGATATGTGGAGTAATATTCAGTAATGACTGTTAGAGATATTTTAAAGCCCACGAAAATCTATATCTGCAGGTTAACATTGTAATAAATTGTAGAGGGTAAGTGGAAGTATACGTAACCTGTGGTCAGTGAGTAGTTGTAGGCTGTATACTATGCCCTTTGACCCGATAGAGTTGAGTAAACGTATTGAGGGTATTGTTGTTAGAGGGGTTCTTAGAAAGTATTATCGTGTTGCTCGTGGTGGTAGATGGTATGGTGGTATTGCAACTGCCGATTGTGTAGGCTGTAATCTTAGATGTATTTTCTGCTGGAGTGGAGTTTCAAGAGAGAATCCAGAGAAAGTTGGTAAATTCTATACACCAGACTACATTTACTCTAAACTTAAACAACTTGCTAAACGTAGAGGGTATAGGCAGTTGAGAATTAGTGGTAACGAGCCAACTATTGGTAGACTACACTTACTCAAACTATTAGATCTTGTTGAAGCTGATGGTGAATTCAAATTCATACTTGAAACCAACGGTTTACTTATAGGCTACGACAAGAGTTATGCTAGAGATCTTTCAAAATACAAGTGTTTACATGTTAGAGTTTCCATTAAAGGTTGTACCCCACAAGAATTTAGTATGCTTACTGGTGCTATACCTGAAGCATTTAAACTTCAACTTGATGCATTAAAAAACCTACTAGACTATGGTGTTAGCGTTCACCCAGCTGTCATGTTGAGTTTTAGCTCTAAGGAGAGTAAAATGTGGCTTATTGAGAAACTTAGTGAAATAGATAGAGTTTTAGTTGAAGAGTTTGAGGAAGAGTACGTCTTCGAATACCCCCATGTAGTAGAGCGTCTTAGAAAGGCTGGTTTAACACCGAAAATCAGTTTTAAGCCTACAAATATACCTGAGGACCTTATATAGTCTTTGAACGTTGTAGTTGTAGTACAAAATGCTTTATAAGGTGTTAGAGTATTAGTAAAGTTTAGGTGTAATTCTATGAGTGTACAGTTGGTTAAGAAAGGTAAATTCCTTTGGGAAATACCTAAGGGTTCAAGGGGCGGAATGAAGGTTTCAGCAATAATATTTGCAGATGAAGACTTACTAGCTAAAATGCGCAGCGATAGAACACTCATTCAAGCAGCTAATGTCGCATGTCTACCAGGAATAGTTAAAGCATCCTTCGTTATGCCCGATGGCCATGAGGGTTACGGCTTCCCTATAGGTGGTGTTGCAGCATTCGACTCTGAAGAGGGTGTTATTAGCCCTGGTGGTGTAGGATACGATATAAACTGTGGTGTTAGAGTTTTAAGAACAAACCTTACAATTAAAGATTTAAAGCCTAAACTTAAAGAGCTAGTATCCGTTATATCAAGGAATGTTCCTGCAGGATTAGGTAGTGAGGGTAGACTTAGATTTTCAATACAAGAGTTAAATAATGTTTTAAGAGAGGGGTTAGATTGGGCTGTTTCAAGGGGTTATGCTTGGCCTGAAGATAAGGAGCATACTGAAGAGAAGGGTCATATGAAATGGGCTGATCCAGATAAAGTATCGAATAGAGCGAAGCAGCGTGGAGCACCACAACTTGGTAGTTTGGGTAGTGGAAACCACTTTCTAGAAATACAAGTTGTAGACAAAATATACAATCCAACAATAGCTAAAGCTATAGGAATATACGAGGAGGGACAGATAACCGTAATGATACATACTGGTTCTAGAGGTTTAGGACATCAAGTTGCATCAGACTACCTATTAAAGATGGAGCGTGCTATGAAGAAGTATGGTATAAGACCTCCAGATAGAGAGTTAGCATGTGTACCATGGAATACTAGGGAGGCTGAAGACTACTTTGCAGCAATGAGTGCGGCAGTAAACTACGCATTCACTAATAGACAGTTAATAACATACTGGGTGAGAGAGTCATTCCAACAAGTATTCCATACAGATCCAGAGAAACTAGATCTACACCTAATATACGATGTAGCACATAACATAGCTAAAATAGAGGAGCACATAGTCGATGGTAAAAGGAGGACACTAATAGTTCACCGTAAAGGCGCTACAAGAAGCTTTCCACCAGGACATCCAGAAATACCACCAGACCATAGACCATACGGTCAAATAGTATTAATACCTGGTAGTATGGGTACGGCAAGCTACATTATGGCTGGAGTAAAGGATAATCCAGCATGGTTCTCGGCAGCCCATGGTGCAGGGAGGCTTATGTCTAGAGCTGAAGCAATAAGAAGATATCATCCAAACGTTATCGCTGATCAATTAAAGAAGAAGGGTATAGAGCTACGTGCAGCAACAAGGAGAGTTATTAGTGAAGAGGCACCTCAAGCATATAAGGATGTTGATAAAGTAGCTAGAGTATCACATGAGACAGGATTGGCAAGGCTAGTTGTAAGACTTGTACCAATAGGAGTGGTAAAGGGCTAAACAGCTCAAACTCTTCCATACATGTAGAAGCAGAAGTGAATTCATACTTCAAATAACATTTTTATCTCCTTAAGATACCTGATTTAGAGCTATAGGTGTAAGTGTGGTGCTATTAGACATAAAGAAGGGTGGTATTCTACTGTTTATCGTAGGTTTATTTTTAGGTCTTGGACTAGGATTAATTATATCAGTTAGCATAGTTAAACCTATGGATGAAATAGTTGTATCAAGGTTAGCTATGCTAGCTGAAAAAGCGATATACATAAGTGATATAGTACGTGCAACTGATGTTGCATATATTATACCTGTAGCTGTATATGCGTCATATAGTGCTTTAAAAGCAAATACTATAACTGATCTGAAAATACTTCCACCTCCAGAGGTGTACCTTGAGAGACCAATAGATTTAGTTAATACAACACTTAATAGCCTAAGAAGCTCAAAACCACCTAGTGAAGTTAAGGAGCTTCATGAACTTCTCATTAATAAATTCTCAGTACTACTAGCAAAACTATTAGACTTTAAAGGTAATGTGAAGAGTGGAGATTTAGAGCCTTTAGACGCTTTAAGAGAATACAGGGAAATATCTAATATTTGTAGCGAAATTCTCAATTTAACTAAAGCTATATCCAATACTTTAAGAGAGAGTGTCTAGCTTGGTTAATACTCTACATAACAAATTACCACAAAATATTTAAAAACTCATTTAACAATAGCTACAGTAGTTAAGGTAATGGTAATTAATTGATATGGGGAATGATTGTCTTGAGTATAAGCTTTGATATACTACTACGTGAAGTAGTTTACGCGTTAGTACTGTTCATGTGGGTTATGTTTATTGTTTTAGTGGTTTCAAGAAAGTTCTACGAGTACATGATTGGAAGAGGATTTTCCCATAATGTAGCAGTATATTATAATAGAAAGCTAATTCATAGTGCTGCTGGTGGTTTTGTTGCATTTCTCGTTCCATACCTATTTACATCGCCAATATTACCACTTGTTTTAGCCTTAATCTTAGCAATATTAACGTATATACCACATAGAACTGGTAAGTTAATGTACTGGTTTCAGGTAAAAGAGAATATATTTGAAGTACACTTTTGCCTTATGTGGGGTATTATTATAACTTTAGCTTGGCTATTGTTTGATGGTAACTTCTGGTATGGTGTGATCCCAGTACTCTATATGGCTTTTGGTGATGCTGTAACTGGGATTGTAAGGAATATGCTTTATGGTAGAAGGACTAAGTCTTGGTGGGGTAATATTGCAATGGCAGTAGTATGTATACCTTTAGGTTTAAAACTAGGTTTAGCTGGAGCTATAGGTGGTCTCACAGCAAGTATTATTGAGCATTTCGAGTTTAAATTTGTCGACGACAATATAACAGTACCGTTAACAGCATTCCTAGTAATTCTAACATTCCACCACTTTATGCCCCACTACGTATCACCACTACTATAATAAATGAACACCAACCCAAACGAAAACAGCGCGAAACCAACATTATAAACTTAGGGAGATCATACACATTTAAATAATTACACGTACCTCCCACTATAGAAATTAACATAGCTAATGTAGTAACAATACAAACACTCATGAATCGAAATATCATAGCCCGTATTAACAACACTTAAGTCTCATTTACAATCACAGTCTTTTACTACCAGTTCGCTTAATGAGGGTAAAAAAAAAGAAACACATCCGTGTTAGGGCGATAGTGGAGTTTTATGCCGTTAGAGCTTAATACTTTAGTGCACTGTAATGGGCGACGTATATTTGGTTTGAATTTAAGGGTTAAGAATAGACCTGGTGTTTTAGAGAGAATTATTAGAATTATTAGTGATAGGGGGTTGAATATTGTAGCTGTGTTAACCAGTGCTCCATCACCTACAGCTGAGGAGGGATTAATCTTTATATGTGTGGATTTTACTGGTAGAGAGAGTACTAAACCACATGTTGTTAAGGAGATTTCATCATTAGATGTAGTTTATGATGTTAAACTTGTTGAACCTACCATAGCAGGTATACTCTATGATGAAAGCTTCTTCCCCATATACTTAGCTGGTAAGCGAGCTATTATCCTCGACTACTCTAGTATAATTGGTTTTATTCAGGGGCTTAAGGGTAGGTTTAGTGAGGATATTGCTGCTGTAATACTATATCATGCTGGGTACCGTGTTGGACAGGAGATATATAAAGAATACATTAGGAAAAGTAAGATAAGGGATATGCCCATACCTATAGCTAATGAAATACTTAAACCGCTCCTAATAGCTTACGGTTGGTGTAAAATTGAAGTTCATGGTGTATTTAAGGATGGTATTGCCCTTAAAGCCTATAACCTATGGGAGTGTGAAATCCAGAAACCATACTATATCGAGAAGGGTATAAAGGCTAAAACATCACATTACGTTAGAGGATTTCTTGCTGGAGTATATGAGAACGTTTTTAAGGGTAGAACTATAGTTGATGAAGTTAAATGTTTAAACATGGGAGACGACTACTGTCTATTCCAAATTAAGAAAACCTAATAGATACTAGACGTTCTAATATTAATTTACCTAATGAACCTATTGAAATTCTCAAATACCTTACTCTTAACATCACTAACTGGTATCCCCTTAATACTCGATATTATATCTATCATGTTAGAGATCATTTTAGGTGTCAACTTTAAACCCCGATACTCATATGGTCCATCACTCTCTGTTAACACATAATCTAACTTTACGTACTCTAAGATTACTCTATGTTTCTCTTGTACTTTAATAGCTGGATTTATCGATATAAAGTATCCCTGGGATACTATTTCATCTAGTAAGTTTAACGGTCCAGTATACCAGTGGAATACTGCTGAATCGATATCGTACGCTAATAGTTCATTATAGACTTCCCTCCAAGCACCAACTGCGTGTAGGTTTACTTTAAGAGAGTATTCTCTAGCTAATTTTAGAAGCTCCCTAAATACTTCAAGTTGAGTATTGTAAGTTTCTGGCGTAAACTTTCTATCTAAGCCTATTTCACCTAAAACTTTAATATCGTATTTGTTTACAATCTCCCTAATCCTTCTTAACTCCTCTTTAGGATTAGTTTCCCTAATAGACCATGGGTGTAACCCTATAGCTGGTATAATGTTGTTGTATTCTTCAGCTA
>DQVH01000101.1 GCA_015661855.1 Desulfurococcales archaeon | reverse complement strand
GTTTTAGCTATTGGACGAGTCTCACCAATAATTACTTCATCACCAACTTTAGCGTTAATACATGGAGGGTTGTGAGCGTGAATTTTCTTTCTCCTTCTCTCATACCTTTTATACTTTTTATCGTAGTGTAGATAGTCATGTCTAACTACAACTGTTCTCTGCATTTTATCACTTACTACTACACCCTTAAGTATGACTCCTCTTACAGGTAGTCTACCGTGGAATGGACATAGAGGATCATTACATACTTTATCTGGTGGTTTAATTCCTGGTATTCCTACATTCCTAGTTGGCATACCCCTTAATCACCACCTCTTCTTAGGAATTCTCTTCACTCTATCTTCAGGTCTACCTATTAGTATCTTACCATCCACTTTAACCCTTATTTTACTCGGCAATGTGAATAGTAGTATTGCATCCTTTTTAAGTATTTTCTTAATCCCCTTGGATGTTTCAAGAACGAGTAGATTCATTGTTTCATCAATTACTCTACCCTTTAACCCTATTAGTGTTTCATTAGGACTCCATAAGACTTCTACTGGTAACCCTATTATCTCATGCATTACTATGTTACTTGGTTTATGCTTCATTTCCTTCTCTTCTTACCTCCTTCTCTAAGCTTTTTTAACTCTTCTTCACGCTGTATTGTTAATATTCTCGCAATAGTCTTCCTAATTGCACGTATTTTACCTGGGTTATCTAGTGTACCCATAGCTGCTTGAGTTCTAAGCCTCATAAGCTCTAGTTTAAGTTCCTGAAGCTTCTTTAATCTCTCCTCGGGCTTCATAGCTCTAATTTCGTCAGGTTTTAAACTCATACTTTACTACCCTCCTTTTCAGAAGCCTGTTCCTGTGGTGTTATAAATCTTATTTCATCTAATGGTCTTAGTGGTTTCACTATTCTAACTTCAACACCATATACACCTGGCTTTAATAGCGCATACGCTACAGCTCTTTCAACCATATAGTTTACCTGATCACCAACCTTATATATCCTGCCAGCACGGTATTTTTCGTATCTAGCTCTCTCACTTGTAAGTTTACCGCTAATTACTATTTCAGCTCCAAGAGCTCCAGCCTCCATAATCCTTCTTAACGCTATAAATGCTGCTCTACGGAAGTGGTATCCTCTCTCAAGTGCCTGTACTAGTCTAAACGCCATTATTCTTGCTGAGAGTTCAGGTTTCTCTACACCAGTAACGGTAATTTGGGGGTTTTCTACACCAAACCTTTTCTCAAGTATTTGAGCTAACTGTCTTATTGTTGCACCTCTACGCCCAATAATCATTGCCGGTCTTTCAGCATAAATTATAATCCTTGTACCTAGAGGTGTCTTTTGTACATCAACACCCGCATACCCTGCTCTATAGAACTCTTTAGCTAAATATTCATCTATCTTCGTCTTTAACAAGCCTTTTTGAACGAAAAACCTCTTAATATTAACCATAACATTTTACACCTCCTTTACAGCTATCTCTATATGAGCTGTCCTTCTAAACCATGGTGTAGATCTTCCAAATGCTCTAGGCATATACTTTTTCAGTGTAGGACCCTTATGTGCAGCTGCATGAATTATAACTAGACGGTCGGGATCCAAACCCTTATTTATAGCATTATTTTCGGCATTCTCTATAACCTTAAGTATCTCTTTAGCAGCTTTGACAGGATATCTCCCTATAGGCCACTTCCACCTTTCAAGACCTCTATGGTGGGCTATTTTACCTTTATATCTCTTAAATGGTATTGGCTGCTTTAATGCAATAACATCTTCTAGTAGCTTTTTAGCTTCCTGAACTCTCATACCCCTAATAACATTTAGTACCTCATAGGCCTCCTTCAATGATATTCTTAAATCCCTACCACTAGCTATAGCTGTCTTTTCAGGGTCTAGATTCTTTACCGAGTACCCCCATGAAGGCATTTGTATAGTGCACCCTCACATCTACACTACTCTATTACTTCTGACAAGCCCATTTATAAGAGGTAGTAGAAAAATCTTTTTCTAAAGACAATAGCCTATGGTATGTAGAGTAGGGTTTGAACGGGTAATTATCAAGAAGTCTTAAGAATCATAATTTAATTAAGGATTTTATGAGGTCTTCTATTATTTTAGCGATATGAACATGCTACTTCTAGTTGCCTTTAATCCTGGTTCTCCGTGCTCTACCTTCTTACATGTTGGGCTAAATTCTCCTAGATAGTGTCCGATCATTTCTGGTGTTATAGTTACTGGTATAAACTCTTTACCATTGTATACTGCGATAGTTACACCAACCATTTCAGGTAGTATTATCATGTCTCTTACATGTGTTTTAACTACCACCTTCTTACCCTGAGCCATAAGCTTCTTAGCCTTCCTAATTTTAGCTAGTAGTATTCTATGTTTAAGTTTTAACCCTCTCTTAAGACTCCTCCTAGCTCTAGCTGGTAGAAGGTTAATTAGCTCATCTAAAGGCATGGATAGTAGTTCCTCTAATGTTTTACCTCTATACCTAAACCTCTTCCACTCTACTGGAATATCTTTTAAGCTAGTAGCCATATATTACCCACCAGATAGTACTTTAGACTCCCTGCTTGTTAGGATTAAATTCTCTCTTTTTATAAGTTTCTCGCATATCACTAGTTTCACCTAAGCATACTAGGTTATAAGTGAAAGTAGTTTTCTAGGTAATATCTTAGCATCCTTTAATGTTACCACTTTAACTCCCAGATTTCTAAGTGTTAGCGCTGTTTTATTATCGTGAACCGGAGGTACAATGAATAATAGTTTTAGCTTTCTCTTTGTAAATCTACTAACTACATCTTCTATTCTCTCGCTTCTCCTAACAGTCTGTTTTAGATCGGATACTACTATTATACGATTGATTTTATTCTCTCTAGCAACTTTCTCGGATTCTTCTAATGCTTTAACTATATCTGTCCATCCATAGAACTTAAGGTTGAATAGTATTTTCGTAATATTCCTTGGGTTTTTGAGTACACTCTTATCGTATACTGTAACGTTATGACTAAATAGTATTAAATGTGATACTATATAGGAGAATGCTGAAGACGCTAATATAGCCCATTCCGCATAATCACGCATACTACCACTAACATCAACCACTAGTATAACTTTACCCTCCCTCCTCCTACTCTTATAGAGGATACATGTATGATATCGTATTAGGTTGTATAGTGTCCTCCTTAAAGCTATTCTATGTGTTCTTCTGAGTGTAACTTCTTTTCTAAAGGTAACAATGTGTGATTTAAGTTTATCTCTTAACTTATGAGCTATACGTGATGCTATTAAGAGTATTTCGTTTCTAACTCTCTCATCAACAACATTATCGTATAGTATGCTAAGCTCTCTAATTGTAGTTACATAGTCTACTCCACCTGAGCTTAATAGTATTCTATTAGGTAGTATCACACTATCACCATTTAAGCTGGGTTCAACTATAGCTCTTAAAATGTTAAAGTTGTATTCTAAATGTTTAAGGAATTTGTAATCAGGAACACTACTCCCTTGTTTACACTTTACCCTTTCATACTCACGATATAGGTTAATTGCCTTCTCATACTCTCTAAAAGCTAAGTTAGTGTAGCCTATATTACCGCTCTTAACAGCTTCAATAGAGTATTCATAAGCTCTTGCTAGACTTGATAGTGACTTTACGAGTAGATTTTCCATTGAGCTAAGCTTACTTATACCTTTACTACCTATACCTTTAAACGCATAGGGTGATATTGATTTAAGTATTTCTCTAACATCACTTGGTGATACTAGTTTTTCTAATGAAGTTAATCTTTTAACTATTTCAGCTTGTTTATCGATGGGTAGTTGTGGTAATATATTTTTTAACGTTGCTAACGTGTTAGATGAGAGTTTTAAGAGTTTACAAACTGCTTTAGGGTGATTTAATAGTATTAGAGTTATAGTTTTTGGATCTAACCTTTCATACTTCATTAGTATGTCTATTAGGTCATTGTACAGTGTGGACTCTGATATGGTACCTGCTTCTAAACGTTTTATTATCTCATCTAGAATGCCATGTGGTAGGCTTTTATTACTAGTCTTCTCTAGTACCTTTGCTATTTCTAAGAGTTTATGTGTAGGTAGTTTCTCTAAGGTTTCAATGGATATTGGTTGTACCGATATTATATCAGCATACTCTCTTATCTTGTAGGATGGTATTCTCCCTAATCTATCCTCCCATACCTTTTGAGCTAGCTCTGAAAGTGATTTAGTATGTATTTTAGATAATACTCTCCTAATTATCTCTTCAGCTTGATTTCTTGAAACAACCTTCTCTCTACCATGCTCATCTCGATATATTATTCCAAGTTTCTTTAGTGTAGTGTATGCTTCTAGTTTACTCCTCCTTTCTTCACGTGTTTTCCCTTGAAGTATTTTCCTTCTAGAGTAGACTTTATCGTTATACTTTAACCCTAAAGTTTTAAGTGTTTGTGTAGTTTGTTTAATAAGGTCTTTAACTACGTTTTCTGTATAGAGTTTGCTAACAATACTATCGAATACCTTCTCTTCACGCTCCCTCTTTACAAATACTGTTCTGAGGATCATGTATAGTGTATTGTAGTCGTGTACATTTCCACCCGTTATTTTAATGTATGTTTCAAACATTTTTAGAGCAGTTATAACCTCTGATATTCCTACATTTACTCCATGCCTTCTTAACTCATTAGCTAAGTTTATTACCTTAAATACTATGTTTTCAGGTATTGTTGTATGGAGAATAGAGTTTTCAATTATACTCTTATTTAGAGGTTCCCTACTCATTGCTATGTTACTCCAAGATACTTATTTAATATTTCTTCAACTAGTACTTCATCCTCAACTCTTTTACAGAGTGTATGTAATCCTGCCTCATAAACTTCCTTACGTGTAGCTTTCTTTAAGCCTTTAGCTTTAGCTAGGTTTACAGATAGTGTAGACCATAAAACTAGGTCTGCAATACCCGGTTTATGTATAGCCTTTTTCCTTAGTTCATTTACTACATCGATCATTTTAGATATTATATCTGATGGTAAAAGATTTATATCACTATTTAGCCTTAACTTAACTATTTCATATTCTCTTTCTGGTGGAGGATATGTAAACTTTATTCTGATAACTCTACGTAAAAATGCATCACTTAACTCGTTTTGAGCTATATCTTCAGGGTTACTTGTAAATATTATTTGGAATCCACTCCCCCTAGCTGTAAATACTCTTTTCAGCTCTGGAACGATAATCCTACGCTTATCTATAATGTCTAACAGCATATTCTGAAATTCCTCACTACTTCTCCTAATTTCGTCGATCAGTACTCCAGCATCAAGTATTAATGCTGCAAGTAAAGGTCTCGGCATAAAGCTTTTCTCATTAAAACCATACTTCATAGCCATTAGTGGATGGAAGTCGCCTATTACACGGTATTCATCGTAGTTTTCACTACATGGGAGTATAAATGCTGAATGACCAGACCATAATGTAAGTATAGCGTATCCTATCTCTGTTTTACCTGTTCCCGGAGGACCCTCATATAATACTGGTCTATTGTTTAGAAATGCTGCTATAGTTAGTGATATAATTCTCTCATCAACTATCAATTTATAGTCCTTTCTGAGTCTATAAGCCATTTCATGAACTGTTCTAACAGGCTTAAACCTTACACTACCATAGATTGCTTTAACCTTCTCTTCTATATCTTCCCCCTCTAGATTATATTCCGCTATACTCCTATCTTTCATAATTTTTACCTTATGTTATCAACCATTACTATTTAAGTTTAGATATTTAAGTTTACTGTAGTGTATGTTGTAATTTTCAACTTATTTTAGAAATTAGCCCTTCAATTCTATCTCTAACGTCTTCAAGAGTAGATATAATCTCTTCATCATCTCCGACATCATCACTTATATCCTTAAGTGGCCTTATAGCTTTCTCAATGTTTTCTAGAGTTCCAGTTAGTTTACCCCCATTGGGTACTATATGTGCTAAATGGTGTTTCTAGCTAATTCCAAGTATTAAGTATTGTTTATATGTGTTTTTAAGAGTCTATTGCTGTTGAGTGTAATTTCGCTGGTTTAACTGTGTTTAAGCTTTTACTCTTTAGGTGCTAGTAGATATATAACTCTCCCTTCACCTGGAATTGCAAAGTCTAGTTTTAATGGCATATTGTTTGAGAACTCTAGAGTTACTGTATCAGCAACTTTAGTTAATGCGATAACGTTTTTAATGTATTCTAGTGAGTATTCTGATTTTGCAGCATTCTTAACGTTAAGTGATATTAGTGCTCCTGACTCTCTACTTATCCTTGTTTCTGTTTCCATTTCACCACCCTTACCTCTTATTATCAACTCCTCCTCATTTTCAGCTGAAAATTCAACGGTATCTCCAACAGCTTCTGCGTCTTTAAGTGCATTTTTTAATGGATCTGATATTATTGATGCTGATACGTCAAATTCTAACGTTGCTTCAGGGATCTCTGCTTCAGGTATATCTAGTATTCTAATTTTGTATGCTCTTATAGCTGCACCTATTAGAGCTATTCTAAACATATCCTCTTCAACACTAAGTTCTAACCTATCACCCTTTTTACCACGCTTTAAAAGCTTTAGTATATTAGCTGTGTTGAAGCCTATCTTGTACTCTCCTTCTACACTATATTCCTCGAAAGCTTCTGGAGGGAACTTTAAGTGTAAAAGTGATACGTGAGCTGGATCCATAGCCTTCAATTCTACACCTTCACTAGTAATTTTCATTAATGCCTCATCAACTATTTTAGATAGTGCTTCAATAATGTGTCTAAACGTTCTAGCATCAGGATACACTATTTTCAACATTTATCACCATAGTCTTAGTAGTTTAACTTCAAGTTTTTATAAGTATCTGTTAGAAATCAGATTTCAGATAGCTCTACACTAAACTCTTCAACTACTCTATAGATGTCGTCTAAAAACCCCTTAAGCATAAATATAGGTACTATAAGAACTCCGTTAATAACTGGTATTTTTGGTGAAGTTAATGTTATTAAGACTGGTACTAGTTTAGAACCCTTCCTTAACCCTTTAACTTCAAACCATCCTCCCCTATAACCTCTCGCTAATGCTTCAACTCTCTCCCTATGTCTAGCTGTTACATTGTAAAGTGTATTTAATGGTAATTTCCGCCAGTGTTTACAGTCTACTACAAGGGAGTATGTATGAGAAATTCCTAGTACGTCTACTTCATAGCGTTTACCTTTAAATCTAAACCTAAAATTTCTATAAACTATGTAGTCATAGTATTCTAATAGTTTAGATACGAATACTTCGAAGTCCCTCCAATCTAAATGCTTACTTAATATCCTCTCATCCATACCTAGCTTTAAGCATTGTAATGCTAGACCTACTGGATCCAACACTTTAATCTCTTCACACACTATTCTAATGAAACCCTGTTTCTCTAAGTAGTCTAGTGCGCTCATAACTAGATCTCTCAATGCTTTAATAGTTGAGTATATGTTCTTCAATTCTACTCTATTATTCCTCCTTTGAGATAAGATAGTGTAAGATACATTCTTCAAAATACTATCTAAGCTCATTAACCACTGTCCTCCCTTTCTATCAGAGTTAACTAGTCGATTCCCAGTAGACTACAGGCTTTCCTATACGTACTGTATATCGCTTTAGCTGCCTCGATTATACCCCTTCTCTCATTCTGTGTTAGAGTATTATACAGTGTATACTCGATAGCTTCACCTACTTTCACGGGGATACTAACATGTACTTCCTCTGGTACTTCATTGAACTTTACCGGTATACCTATACTTAGGATGGTGTCAGTGTTAACTGCAATACTTCTAACAATATCCCTAAATGCTGAAGCAGGTCCATACTCCGTACCACCAATAGCCTCTATGATTTTACGTGAAACCCCCTTTACGTATTGTTCAATAAGCTTCTTATCAACTCTAACTTTATGCTCATTTTCATATTCATCTAGTGTTAACCCATTAATTCTTACAGTAGACCATAGTATTACTGCGTTTTCACCGTGCTCTCCACCAACAAACCCTGAGATTGCGTGTACAGGGGTATCTAGTATTTCAGATAGTTTAGCTTTAAATCTTAATGTCTCTAGGTGGGTACCAGTACTTATAACAAACTTTTCTCTCGATACCCTCTTGAATAGTGTTGCCATAGCGTCAACAGGGTTTGTAACTATAATGTACTTTGCATTAGGATTTCTTGGTGGAACAACTTCAGCAATAAACTTTATTATCTCAGAGTTTCGGTATACAAGCTCTCTCCTACTTATTTTCTCACCAGGCCTTCTAGGATAACCAGCACAAATAATAATTATATCTGCTCCTGATAGATCTTCATCTCTCTCATAAGCATTAATCTCGATATCCCTTCTTAAACTAGCAGCAGCATGTTTTAATTCTTCGGCAAAAGCCTCTGCTAAACCGGGTTTAATATCGACAACAGATAGCTCATCAATATAGTATTCGTGGAGAAGGGTATAAGCTGTAGGTCTACCCACTCTACCAGTACCAATAACTGCAACATGCATTTATTTAATGCACCCACCTAATAATCTCTCCAGCGAGTATTTAAATGAGTACTTAAGTATTATAAGCTGCTTCCAAATGCGATTACACCCTAATAATAATCGTAATTACGTAGTTAACTCTGTAAACTATTCTATTTAAAAGGTGGTACACCTTAAATACTAACATCTACAATCATGTGATGGGGTGTAGTGGGTTTGGTTAAAGTTAGATTAATAGCGTACAATAAGCCTATTATCGGTGGTGATCCTCGTAGACTAATTGTATTAGCTAGTAAAATTAGCGTTGGTAAACTTAAAGATAAAACCGTAGAACATTATTTATCACGTGAATACCCTGAAGATAAGGTTTCAAAGTGGATTATAGCTGCAGCACATGGCTTTCCCAGTGTTTTAGAGCATGTTGTCTTTACATTTCTAATAGAAGATATATCTAGAGTTACAAGTCATCAACTTGTTAGACATAGAATTGCTAGTTATACTCAGGAGAGTCAAAGGTATTCTGCTGCCGAAGAGGACTATGTAGTACCTAAATCGATAATGTTAAAGAGTGAATTAAGAGAGAAGTATGAGCATTTAATGAAGGAAGCCTATAAACTGTATAGTGAATTCTTGGAAAGTAATATTCCATACGAGGATGCTAGATTTATACTACCTCAAGCAGTTAAAACTAGAATACTTATGACACTTAACCTTAGGGAGCTACTCCATATAGCATCTCTTAGACTCTGTAGTAAAGCTCAGTGGGAAATTCGTGAAGTAGTAGAGAAGATGATCGATGAAGCAGCTAAAGTCATACCGGAACTTAATGTACTTAAGGAGGAGTTGAAGAAAAAGTGTGGTAGTAGCCTTCTAGGCACTTAATCTTTAACCATAATGCTCAAGTTGTGTAGTAATGTACTAGCCTTAATAGCTTTAACACTACCCCTAGAGTTTAAGATTAAGAAACCACCCCAATACCCTATTAACTCCATAGTCTCATCAGGTATACCCTCCCTTCCAGAGTATACTTTAGTAATCTCCCTTAGGACACCGGTATGATCTAGTGTTACTCTAACCATCGGTGTATCTTTATAGATATTAATGGTGTGCAATTTAACAATGTTCTCAATAACGCTTCTTACTCTAGTTACTGCTAATTTTAGGTTAGAATCTACTATTTGATGTATGAGCTTCTTAGTACTAGGCTTCTCAGTTAGTATGTAGCTGAGTTTACGTGATAGCAGTATTTCTATACTTCTAGCTTCATAGGCACTCTTAGTCTTATATATTATCTTAGCTACTATGTGGGGTTGCTCAGATATTCTATGTAGGAATCTAAATTCCCTTGTTACTCCAATTTTAGCTTTTAATCCTCCATAGTCGACTATGTAGACTACGAAGTTAACTTTGCCATAGAGTATTCTATCTAGCTCTATACATTTACTAATGTTTCTCTCACCAACACTACTTAAACACCGATCATATAATGCTCTAGTAGAGTTTTCATGTAATTTGCAGTAGCCTAAACCTTTACGAGTTATAGGTTTTATGCAGTATACTCTTGATAGCGGATTATCCTCCCTAT
>DQVH01000161.1 GCA_015661855.1 Desulfurococcales archaeon | reverse complement strand
GCCATAGAGTCCCCCTTGAAATACCCATTCTCTTAGCTGCTTCATCCTGAGTTAAACCATCAATATAGACTAGCCTTAATGCTTCAAGCTTGTCAGGTAGTATCTCTATAGGCTCTCTCTCCGATAACATTTGACCATTCACGTAGGGTACGAATACTATGTTGCCTTGAATTCTAAACCATATTATTCTAGGCTTCCTTGGTCTACCGGGACCTCTCCTACCCCAACGCCAAATCCATGGTGGTCCATACATACATCTACTCCCTTACTCAAGTCTCCCCTAGTATACTATAATAGCTTTACATATTCCCTCCTATTACCCTACTCCAACTTTTAATACCCTTATTCCCTTAATTAAACACCATACTGTAGCTGTCTTCGACTCATAGTTACTGTTTAGATGAAGCCTCCTACATTTAGGATTTTCTATGGTTTCCTAGTGTAGTAATTCGATTCCTCCCTTACCTACCTATATTAACCCTTTGAGGGGTGGCGTTCTCTTATGTTTAGCTCTTAATGGTTAATCAGGTTAGTATAAAGTTTACTATTTCTTTAAGCTTACTAGTTACTGTTGATTCTGGGTGTAATTTTACTAGTGGTTTACATTGTAGGTATGTTTCTACTACTAGATTACTATATGGTATTTTGATGTGGGGTATGCTTCTAGTATTAATTATGTTGTTTAGGTCTTCATATGAGCCACCTGGTATACCGTACTTGTTAATGGCTATGAGTATTTTAGTTGTCTTCATCTTATACTTATCTATTAGTGTTAGTACCTTCTTTAAGTCGTTTACACTTAATGGTGTTGGCTCTGTAACTATGATTATGTGTGAAGCATACTTTATGATAGGGTATAGCCCTATACTTGAGCCTGGTGGTGAATCTATAATTACGTATTCGTAGTTACTGAATAGGCTTTTATGGTCTTCAATAAGCCTAGTTATTAGGAGTATACTCTTCCTACTATTTGGTAGTAGTTCTCCAACGAGTATATCTATACCGTTATCCTTAATGGTACCATACTTGAATAGGCCTTCAACTCTCTCACCAGCCTCTATAGCTTCACTGGGGCATACAAGTCTACATACTCCACACCCTGAACATAAAGACTCAATATGTATAATTCTGCCAGTCGGTAGTATTATTAGGGAGTGTTCGGGACAACTCTCAATACATAATCTACACTTACTACACTTCGCCTCATTTACTACTGGTTTGAAACTCTTATACACTGTAACTTTAAGAATTTCAGTATCGGTTAGTGTATGTATTGATGGGTTTTCTACATCAGCATCCACTAAGAGTACTTTAGCACCCATACTTCTCAACAAGTACGCTATGTTTAAAGCTATGAACGTCTTACCTGTACCACCCTTACCCCCAATAATAGCTACTATACTAGTCATTTTAGAACACACTCAACAATATAGTTGAATATCGAGGTTAGCCTTTTCGATACCTCACAGTCTGGGTTATAGTCTAGAATGGGCCTCATATTCGTGTATGATTCTACTACAGTGTAATCATATGGTATTCTACCCAATAGTTCAATTTGAAGCTCTCTAACAACCTTCTCAGTATACTTTGGCGATAGATTATATTTATTGACTATTAGGTATGGTTTAATATTGAAATTTTCTACGATTTTAAGTAGTCTCTTAGCACCACTAAGTGATGGTGGTGTTGGCTCAACAACTAGAATTACAGTGTCTGCACCGGTAATACTTGATATTACTGGGCATCCTAGACCTGGTGCTGCATCAACTACTATGTGTTTAGCTTTACGATTACATGCAAGTTTACGAGCTTCCTCTCTAGCTAGAAATACTAGTCTACCAGTATTTCTACCACCAACCTCTAAATCTGCTGTAACCACCGGTACTCCAGTACGCGATAAATCTACACTTATAGTACCAGTCGTTCTCACATAGAGCTCTATACATTTCGTGGGGCATACTATACTACATGCACTACACCCTTCACAATACTCCTCTACTATAGTGGGATTGCCGTTCCTAACTACTATTGCTTGGAATCTACAAACCTCATAACATTTATAACATTTTATACACTTACTACTGTTTATCCTAGCTTTTCTAGACTCCGATATAGTGTATTTGGATAGGTTTCTTACTGAACCACCAAGTGATAGTAGTAGGTCTGGGGCTTCAGCATCAGTATCTACTGATACTACACTACTATTCTTATGTAGGTAGTATGATAGGTTTGATGAGATAAATGTTTTACCTGTACCACCCTTACCACTCGCAATAACTACCTCCATAAACATTTAGAACCTCACAAGCCCTAGAGATTTAAGAGCGTCAATAACTCTAATACCTGGTGTTACAGTGTACACTTTTATCCCCGCCTGTTGTAGTATCATAGCAGCATTTGGCCCCATATTTACAGCGATTACAGCCTTAGCACCACTAGATATAATCCATTGAGCTAGTGCTACACCAGCTCCATGCGGCAAATTCATAAAAGTATTTGGTATAGGTGTTACTCTATAAATTCTACCATCAACTATGTCAATTACCATTATGAATGGTGCTCTAGTAAATCTAGGTGATATCTGTGAATCAACACCTCTATCATCAATAGTTGTAGTTATAACCCTCAATACGTTGGGTGTAGGCTTTTCAACTTGTGGTTGAATTGTACTAGTATAGGATTGTTGGATAATACTATGCCAACTCCAGCAACCCCTCCCCCTACCAGCCCATGGTGGAGGCCCTCTTCTACCTCTAAACTGTATAACCACTTTCTCCACCAAGAAATTCTGTGCACTAGCACAATATATAAGTATTGTGGGATACCATTGTATTGAACTCGAAATATAACTTGTTAGCAGGGCATCCTGTTTATATGGGTATAGCGGGTTTATATTCATCTTGGAGGGTAGGTTATGCAATTTAGTCTCGATAGAGTGGATAAGAGGATTGAGGAGTTAAGAGATTTTACAGTTAAAACATTATGTGATTTAATCTCGTATCCTACAGTTAACCCTCCAGGCGATAAGTATAGGGAGATTACAGAGTACCTTACCAGTGTACTTAAAGAGTTAGGGTTAGACGTTAGAGTATTTGAAGTACCTAAACATATTGTAGCAAAGTACTATCCAGACTATGCTGACTATCCAAGATACAATATTATAGCTAGAGTTAGTAAAGGTAGTGGGCCAGTAATACACTTTAATGGACACTACGATGTTGTACCTGCAGGTAGTGGTTGGACTATGAACCCCTACAAACCTGTTGTAAGGGATGGTAGAGTTTATGGTCGTGGAGCATCAGATATGAAGGGTGGTATAGCAACAATAATTACAATGGCTAAAGCAATCGTAGAGTCAGATATAGAATTTAACGGTACAATAGAATTATCATTTACACCAGACGAAGAGACGGGTGGACAAACAGGTGTAGGATACATAGTTGAACAGGGTATAGTTAAACCAGACTACGCTATAGTAGCTGAACCTAGTAGTTTAAACATGATATGGATAGGTAATAAGGGTGCAGTGTGGCTTCTAGTAGAAGTCTTCGGTAAACAAGCTCATGGAAGTACACCGTGGAGAGGCATTAATGCATTTGAGATGATGGTTAAACTTGCATATAGAATAATTTACGAGTTGAAACCAAAAATAGAGTTGAAGAAGAGTAAGTACGAGTATGATGAACCTGAGGGAGCTAAAGCAACAATAACTATTGGCGGTGAGGTAAGGGGTGGAGCTAAAGTAAATATCGTTCCAGGATACTACGCTTTCACAATAGACCGTAGAGTTATACCTGAAGAGACAGTTGATGAAGCTGAAAGGGAAATACTTAACTTCATAGATAAGGTTAGGAGGGATATACCAGAGTTAAACGTTAAAACTAGAGTACTAGCTAAATTTGATGCAACAGTAACTGATCCGACAACACCACTAGTTCAAACAGCTATTAAATCTGCAGAGGAAGTGTTAAAAACTAAGCCTAGAGTGACCGTGTGTATTGGAGGTTTAGATACAAGATACTTCCAGACTAGAGGTATACAGGCGATAACTTACGGACCTGGAATTCCAGCAGTAGCACACACTTCAGATGAGTATATACATATAGATGACATGGTGGCTATGGCTAAAATTTATAGTAGGATAGTGTTGAGCTTGCTAGCAAAATAGTCTAACCTAAATACACTCTCTCATTACTAATACACCACCTTCTAAACCCAAGTATTTTTGATGCTGCAGCTCCGGAAACACCATAAATAATAATCTTGTTTTTGTATTTAGGTAGGATTTCATCTAGACTACCATTAACAAAGACACTACCTGTAACTAGTGCTATATCACTCCAACAGATAATCTCCTCATCTAGATTGGGGGGTTCGATAGATACTCCAAACTTTACTTTACCAATATTATCTGGATTTGCATCTGCAACTCTAACATTAAATTTTGATTCACTAAGACTCTTAAGCATAGATGGCTGGTAACCTATAAGCCCTACCCTCTCAACATTTAACTCTTTAAGGTAGCTTACTAACATTTTACTACATGTATCCGGAAAGTCTGATTTACAGTGAACTGTTCTATCAGTAAAACCTAGATACGCCATAACAGCATTCAGTACAGCAATAAATATAGATCTATTCTTTAAGTCTTGTAGATCTAGTTTAAAAACATCCCTTAATGCTCCAGAGAATTGCCCTGGACTACTAGTAAATGCTTGACCTCGATAACCGTTAAATACAGCTTCAATCATAACCTCTCTACCCTTAAGTATAGCGTATTCACTTATACTAGGTACACCAATAACCTCTCTAGCTCCTCTCACATATACTCTAACGTATTCACCCATTAACCCGTGGTCTTCAATAATCCTCTTACTCTTAACATACAGTTGTCTAATAAGATTACTAAGCATGGTAGCACCAGTTACTAATAGAGTTAAACTGGGAGTGTATATACTCTAAGGTGTCTTATTGGTATTTTAATGTAGACTTCATCACCTACCTTAAGGTTTAGATGTGATAGAGTACTTTGGCTCATTTGAACAACTAACTCGATGCCTCCAGTAGCAACTGTAACTTCACTAACTACGCCATTCTCAATTCTCTTAATAGTACCCTTAAATGTGTTAATTTTAACTCTAGGTTCAATTCTATATAGTAGTATCCTATCTGGTGGTATTGTAACTG
>DQVH01000074.1 GCA_015661855.1 Desulfurococcales archaeon | reverse complement strand
ATAGTCTTTCAGCACACTTATTATTACCATACTTAAAGTCTGGTAGCCAGATATCGATTACCTCTCTAAGTAGCTTCATAGCCTCTAGGGAGCAATACATATTGCTATTCCATAATTGTGGGACGTTAGCATCTAGGTATTTCATTGACTCAAGTATTACATGTATGTTTGGTGTAGGATCACCTCCAACATGATTTATATTTCGAACTCCCTCTTCTCTAAGCTTCTTCTGTATTAACGCAAGACTCTTAGCATCAACAATTACTCCGTCAGTTGGATAAACTTGTGAAATATCATAGTTTTGACAGTTATGTACTAGTATACCACTTCCAGCAAAGAATACATGTTCCTCTAAACTATCACTATGTACATCTAAAATTATGTCATATACTCTCCTCATACTATTGACTATTTTTATTTTGGTAACGACATCATTAACTTCCTCAATTCCCTCATTAAATAGTGAGTGATTATGTGTTTCATATTTTACACTTGAGTTAATAAGTTGGGTTAAATCTACTAGTTCATGTACATTACTGTGAATACTGGTCTCTACTAAGTAATACTTATTCCTAATGTTGTGATCTAGTCGGGTATAGTCGTTTACTGATGGGTTCTCATTAATTCTAAACTGAATGCCATGTAGTCCAAGTAGGTATATTAAGCTGTATACTAGTTTCTCCGAGTCTACTATAATTTGTATTTTCCCTCTCTCCCTATCAAACTTTAGAATACCGTTGTAAGTTAGGAATGCTGTAAGAAATTCTTTTACTAAGTCTCTACGCACATTATAGATTATCCAGGGTAAACTCCTATTATATTTCTCGCTCTCTATGCAAAATACGTGTTTCAATAGTATACATAGCAGCTTGTTTCTAATAATTATCTCAGGTGCTTTACTCTTTCTACTCTTACGGTATTGTATTATTTTACCTATACTAGCTCCCTTTAGCAGTTCTCTTATACAACATACTATGTCCTTATATACTTTTTCACATGGTATTGAAATTATTATAGTATGGTCATTCTTATAGCTACCTCCAGCAATAAAGTAGCCTAGAAACCTCATAAGGTTAGGCGTTATCTTAATTAATGCTGGAATGTAGTATTTTACTCCCCTCCCTAATGAGATAGTGTATTGTGATATGTTTTCACGCAGCTCCTTAAACTCTTTATATACCTTAATGAACTCTTGGAATGGGTACGAATCTGAGTTAATCCAACTGTACTTAAAGTTTTCTACATGAGCTTTACTCATTAACTCCTTATAGCTGATACCGTATTTTCTACGTAACTCTCTAATAGTTTTAGATACATTTTTTACCCTAATCTTCTCCTTTAGCTTTGAGTCTAACGATTTATCTAATTCCTCTATTAAGTTTATGTCTTCGATAAAATCAATTATGGTATTATTTGGTTTTAACCTGGAATTATAAATGCTTGATAAAGTTACAAGTTTATCTCCTACTCTTAGGTTTTCTGTGAAAACTTCTTTTAGGTTATAGTTACCGTCTTGAACTATTATGATATGCTCGGGTGTAAGTTTTACTTTCATACCTCTATCTGTGATTATTTCGTGAACTACATGACTAACTCTACTTACTATGTTTTTTACTCTCCTCCAACCACTTAGAGTTAAAACTTCCACTTTTACACCGTTTGTGAAGTATTTTACTATGTTTTTTAGTTTATCAATGGTGATTCTATCATTAATTCTTGCTAGTAAGTACTCATCCTCATCAATACAGTAAACACATCTAAAGTTGCAGCTACCATAGAATATGGTTCCACTTGGAACTAGTGGTGCCTCCTCACCATAATGATGAAACCATGAGTGTACTACTGCTTTAGAGTTTAATCTACAAAATCCCTTCTCACCCTTAACCCTATTTACATTACATCTACGTTCACAAAAGTGGCATCTCTCTACAATCTTCCATGCTATAGCAATTTTTACGTCAAGAAAGCTATAATTAGGCTTATCTAGCTCATTTATATCTATACTACCATTCTTAACCTTGTTTAGGATTTTATCAAAATCCTTAGAAAGTCTATCATGTATTTTCCATAACTCTGCTAGATCATTAATTTCATATGGATTTTCCTCAGCGTGTACCCTTTTAGCTATCATAAATTTCGCTGGTTTAGAATTAACCATAACCGAATAGTACCATTTAAGTCTTCTCTTTACCTCATCGTCCTCCCACACACTAATAGCATCCGGTCTTAGGTAGAACCACATGTACTCCACTCTCAGGAAAACTATTTTCTTATTAACTGATTTAACTCTATGTAGTGTATTAGACTATTTTGAACTTGTATAGTGTAGAGATTTAAGGGTGCAAAGGGGTCGTATAATAGAGTTAGTGAACTCGTTGTAGCCGGGTATGGCGTTTTAATCTACCCTGAAGGAGCTCCAATTATTGATAATGTCATGGCTAATATTAGTAGTATCCATCCTAATGCTATTAGGTAGCCTATAATCTTTCTTAGTGAAGAAACTAGTACTAACAGTAGGTATACTGCTGTAAGGAATGTTAATGTTGATATTGCACCACTAAACTGTACTGCTAATTCAGGATTGCTTTTGAATATGGTTTCCTTAAGTAAACCCATAATTATATTCTGTAGAAAGTTAAGAGCCCAAGATATTGCTGCTCCAATATCGAAGGGTAAACTCACGTTAGTACACCTCCAGGAGAGGTAGAATACATGTCAAAATATATAGTTTTTTGTAGCTTCTATAGACTGTTAATTATTTTTTCTCATTCAATTGAATATTGTAAGAGTAGAAGGTTGTAAGTGGGGCCCGGGCCGGGATTTGAACCCGGGACCTCCGGGTTTCTGCTCTATGTGGTGTAGATCCACAGCCCGGCGCTCTTCCAGACTGAGCTACCCGGGCCACTGCTTACATGTTTTAATGTGGCCCAAGTTCTTCATCGCCTGTTAACAGGCTCTTAGAGTTAGTCCGGGCCCCAGTCGTTTTGAGTTAGTTTTCCCGTGTAATTTAAGCTTTATGGTTCTATTGTGTATGTCAGCGCTTAGCCCTGCTCTTCATCTCTCTTCGGTTCCCGGTTTTCATCATCTTATAAACTTTTACTCCCAGAGTTTAGTTATCTTCCTCCTTTTAATTTGCCTCATAACTCTCTCTAGATATCTATAAACTGTTGCATGCTGTCTACCCTCAATTAGCATTTCTATAGCTTCTCTAGCGGCAGTTGCAGATTCATAATCTCCTATTATAGCTACATATGTATCGTATACGGATATGTATGTTCCTGTCATTTCCTCTATTATTTTTCTAGCCTTACCCTTTTCACCTATTATCCTCCCTTTAACTCTAGTTATATGGTTAGGTGAAGGCCCAACTTTCTGCTTTAAATCTATAACTAATAGTATTTGATCTTCATCTAATACTCTTAATGCTCTTTCAGGGCTAAAACCGTAAGCTATCGCCTTTATAAAGTCTTGTGCTTTAAGTAGGTTTATTGGTGGTACATTTGGTGACTCAGGCTCTATTACTACCGTACCGTTTTGACTATCAACTCTAATTATAGTCATAGTTCTCCTCATTAAATCACGTATTACCTGACCGTTTTCACCTATTAATACTCCTACCCTATCTAGTGGTACTCTACAGTAAAGTCGTGTAATTCCTGAGGTTAAAGGTGCACCACCATACTGCATTAGATTTCACCCGACTTTACCAATTCATCCACTAGTTACTAGCTTAAATATTTCTTCTTCACTTGGTACTTGAAGTCCTAATTCACACCTAAAATATCTTACTATATTACGTATATCCCTCTTTAAAAATTCAATAGCGAGAGGATGATCTAATAGTACAGCTTGACTAACATCTATTAATACTGGTTCACCTTTAAATATCATAATATTGTATTCACTTAGATCTGCATGGACTAGTTTAGCCTTCCTATATAGTATTTTTATGTATTCGATAACTTTATTGAATATTCTAATGTACTCTTCATCAGATAATGATACTTCCTTTAAAAGTGGTGCTCTTACACCATTCTCACCAATAAACTCCATTACTAATATGTTTTTCATATAGAAGATTGGTTTTGGTACTCTAACCCCACATTCATACATTCTCTTTAGGTTTTTGTATTCCTTCCTAGTCCAAGCGTAGATTAGCTCTCTAGTATCCTTCCTTATATATTCGAATCTTGGATCTCCGAGAATGTACTGGTATATACTCTTCCTAAATTCCGATGTTGATGTAAGGTATATTTTCACCGCTAAGTCTTCACCTTTAGGGCTTTTAGCCCAGTATACTCTAGCCTCCTTACCTGAACTTATAACACCATACATTTTACCTATAATTCTACGTCTCATAATCTGATATAATGTAAGGACAGTGTATGTATCGAAAACTTCTTCAACTGTCTCATAAAGGTCTTTGTCTTTAATTTTCCTTCTTCTCTTATCTATTTTCTCTCTCTCAATAAACTCTTCTATACTTCAATCACCCTCAACACTATATTAATTCTTCACTTGTAAGTTCACTTATTTCGACTATCCCTTTTTGTTGAAGTTTTTTAATTTCGTCCTTACTATACCTGTATATTATGTCTCCTCTCATGTCTGGTTGGAAATCCCATACCGCTACTAAAACCATATCCCCCTCTTTAATCCATACTCTCTTCTTCATTCGACCGGGTATTCTACATAGTCTTGTTTTACCATCTAAGCATTTTACACGAGCTTTATCATGACCTAGGAGTTTCTCCACTACACCTAGTACCTCTCCTTCACCAGGTATTGGTGGCTCCTTCGGTTTTTCCTCCTCATGTTTTTTCTTCTTAGCCAACTACACACCTCACCTTAAGTCTCTCATACTACTTCTAAAACATAAGGTTTACCGTTAATTATTACAACCTTTACTTCAGAACCCTCTTTAACTGATGCTGGTAATATTGAGGATGGTAGAATGTATGTTTTTTGAGGGTTATTTTTACTTACAAGGTATATGAGGTCATCTTCTCTTGTAATATATATTAGAGTATCCATTACTGCATTATCTGGTATTGGTTTTACCTTTCCTTTCCATATAAGGGATACGGGTAGTGTTAATGTTTCATTTGTTACCGTTTTTTCAACGATTAATCGCCCATTACTTATATCTTTTACAAGGTATACGGTATTATTGTATATTATGTAGTCGCCTGGAATTATACCCGGAAGTCTAATACTTATAGTCATAATGCTCTCTCTTTTTCCATTCCTTCTCCCAATTAGCTTATGTGTCTCCTTTACTAGCGCTCCTAAATCAGATTTAAACTTATTTGCTATAGCTCTAGCAGTTGTAAAGCTGAGTAGTTTTATATCTATACCCTCTTTCAAATCCTTAACTTCAACTATATTTTTCTCATAGTCTTTTCTTAACTCTTTCAGGTATTTGTGTATAAACTTTCTAAGTGCTGGACTAAACTGTTCAGTACTTCTAATCTGTAGTATTGCTTTATGTATCCCGCTAAGCTTTTTCTGGCATAGGGGGCAGAGTGTTAGTTTTATTTTTGCTGGTACGGTGTATTTCTGAGTTACCTTATAGCCCTTAACATTTGTTTCTACAGTAACCTCCACGTTGAACGTGTAGTTTAGTGTTT
>DQVH01000058.1 GCA_015661855.1 Desulfurococcales archaeon | reverse complement strand
TCTCTCTACATCACTTTTACTAAGTGGGATTCTAGGTATTGTCAACATAAACCAGTTATCGGTGACAGTAATACGTACACTAACAACCTTCATTCTTGAGAGGATATATGCATAGGCTCTACTAAGTGCATCATTAGTTCTCCTACCATACAGTGTATGGAATATTATATTTAGTTTATCGCCTTCCTCGAAAAGCTCAATAACAATACTTTTATCTGAGGGTACAATTCCATCCATAAACATTAACTGCTCGTAGAAGTACTGGTATATGTTTTCAGCTGCATGAGGTTCAAGATTATACTCTCTAACAAGCCACTCTATAACCTTACTCTTACTCTCACTTAGTATCTTCTCTGCTACAATCCTTCTAAACCTCCCCACTAGTAATGCTGAATCGTATGCTAGTGGTAGCATTTCACTAAACCATGATGGTACTGTAGGTCTAACACCTTTAACAGGTTTAACTATAGCGTAAGAGCCGTAACCATAAAGGTACTCATAGGTTCTCCCACCAAGAACAAATATATCTCCTGGAGTTAGTATTTGATAGAACTGTTCATCAAGTTCACCAATGTACCTACCATCCTCAGTAAACACTTTTATCTTAGCTTCATCAGGTATGGTACCGGAATTCATATAGTATATCATTCTAACCTTACTTCTACGCTTTCTACCGAAAACACCCTCCTCCTCATCAAACCATATTTTAGCGTAAACCTTCATAGATTCAAGTTCACCATATTTACCTGAGAGGTATCTTAGTACACTAATAAAGTCTTCATAGCTTAAGTTGTGGTAGCAGTAACTCCTCTTAACTAGCTTGTATGCTTCACTAACTTTCCATTTACCCTCAAGACTCATAGCGATAATGTGTTGTGCTAGAACGTCTAGAGCATTTCTAGGTATCTTTACTCTATCAATTCTCCTCTCAATAGCGGCTTTAGCTAGAACAGTACATTCAACAAGATCATCTCTATCAACTACTACAAGTCTACCTAAACTAACTCTGTGAAGTCTATGACCACTTCTACCAACTCTTTGTAGTAGACGGCTAACACTCTTAGGGCTACTAAGTAGGATAACAAGGTCTATAGAGCCTATATCTATTCCCAACTCTAAACTTGTTGATGAAACAACAGCTCTCAATTTACCCTCCTTAAGCTTCTCCTCAACAGATAGCCTTATCTCCCTACTAAGACTACTATGGTGTGCTTCTACTTGGTCTGCATCCACTATACCATTTGACTCAAATATCTTCCTCAACTTATATACTACTCTTTCAGTAGCACTTCTAGTATTAGTGAATACTAGTGTTGTCCTATACTTTTTAATTAGCTCTGTTAGTGTAGAGTAGATAGCCTCATTTATTTCCTCAGCACTTGCATGAACTAAGTCTACTACAGGGCATACAACTCTAATATCGTGGGGTTTAGTGAAACGTGCATCAACTATTACACAGTCTCTAGGTTCACCATTGTCATTGTATCCTACAAGGTATTTAGCAACCTCCTCTAATGGAGCTATTGTTGCACTTAAACCTATCCTTACTAGTCTTCCACCAGTAAGATTATCCAATCTCTCAACACTTAAACTTAAATCAACACCTCTCTTACTACTACATAGCTCATGTATTTCATCTATAACAATCCACCGTACAGTTTTCAGTTTCTCTCTGAACTTTGGTGCAACAAGTGATATAGCTAGACTTTCAGGTGTTGTTATTAGTATGTGTGGTGGATTTCTAGTCATTTTCTGCTTCTCATAGGGTGTAGTATCACTTGTTCTTACAGCTACACTTAACTCTGGAACATCATAACCTAACTCTCTAGCTACTCTACTTATACCCTCAATTGGTTGTAGTAGGTTTCTACGCATATCATTATTTAGTGCTCTAAGTGGGCTAACGTACACTATGTATATCTGTTTCTCAAGTTCACCTTTCTCATGTAGATAGTAGAGTTCATCTAGTAATGCTAGGAATACTGCAAGAGTTTTACCAGTACCTGTAGGTGATGAGATTAGAACATTCAATCCCCTCTTAATTATGGGGATACTCATTCTCTGAGGTGGAGTGAATACACCATACTCTCTCTTAAACCATTCAGCAACATATGGTCTTAACAGTGCTAATACCTCTCCATCACTATACACTTCATTAGCATACGTTATCGGCATAACACATTAACCCTAGTATACACTAGGGTTTCCTAGTGTCTCCTCCTTCCCCCTTTTTAACCTAGTGTTCTCTAAAAGTTTTCAGGTTATTTAAGCTGTATGAATAGTATAGTTTAAGTACTTAAAATGTCTAGTAGAGGGGTAGGTGGTTTCTGTGGAGAAGATTGTAGCATATATACTACTGCTAGTTGATATTGGGAAAGAGTATAGTGTAGCTGAGAAGGTGAAACAGCTTAATGGAGTTAGTGAGGTAAAAGTAGTCTATGGCGAATACGATGTAGTTGTAAGAGTTGAAGTAGACTCTTTAAAGAAGCTAGATAAGGTTGTAACATCAATTAGGAGTATCCCCCACATTATAAGATCGATAACACTAGTCTCCTCAAGTTAACCTATTTGAGGATGTAAAAGACTATGTCGAGTAATGTTTATAGTGAGATTAAGAAGCTTATGGGTGAGTACTTAGAGAAGATTAGTAGGGTAATAGAAGAGTTTAGTCATGGAATAAAACTGCTAAGTAGTATGAGAACTGGTGAAGCAATGCTAGCATTCACTAACTGTATGAAGAGAGAAAAGGAAGCTGATATAGTTAGGAGGAGGATAGTAGAATTCCTAGAATCAGCTTCAACAACACTAACTCCAGATGAGAGAGAAG
>DQVH01000120.1 GCA_015661855.1 Desulfurococcales archaeon | reverse complement strand
CTTTAGAAGTCCATTATATTCTGCTTTTATATATGCTGAACCCTCTCTTACATCGGCTATGTAGCATCCTCTACCAGTAATTATTTCTGCATAGTCTAATACAGCTTTATCCTCTAACACTATATTCTCTATGGGTTTTGTTTCATCAATAACGTATACTACATTATGACCTGCATTCTTTATTTTAACTGCTAACTCTCTTGTTATTACTGTTCCTCTACGTATAACTTCTCTACCCTCCTGTGTAAGTATTGTTATATCTAGTGCTAGCTTTCTACCTATAGCTTCATCCACTTTCAGCTTCATTAGGATAGCTTATCGCCTCCTAGCCAGCTCTACCTATAGTATGGTTCTCTAAGTATATTTGCTCTCACTATTACCTCCTTAATCTTCTCTACTATTTCTTCTTCACTTAAACTCTTATTTCTAAGTATACTGGTAATGTTTATGTATGGTTTATCTCTTAGTAGACATGTCCTGAAACTCCCATTAGCTGTTAGTCTAAGTCTAGTACAGTGTTTACAGAATTGGGGGTTACAGTGGGATTTCACTATTTCCACTATAGAGCCATCAGGTAGGTGGTATTGAGGTCTATAGTGCATATATTTTCTTCGAATAGTCTTTACTGCTCTTCTTGAAAACTCCTTTTCGATATCGTTTACACTCTTATATAGCTGTTTAAATGTTTTCTCAGGTATACCTACAGGCTCTAACTCTATAACTTGTAGTATCAACCCTTTCTCTTTAGTGTAGTTGAGTATTCTCCAGAGTTCACCTTCATTAACTCCTTTAAGGTATACGTAGTTTAGTTTTATAGGGTTTAAACCGGCTCTCCTAGCTTTCTCAATACCCTCGAGTACTCTATCTAGTCCATCAACACCCGTTATAGCCTTATATACTTCATGATCTAATGCTGGTAAGTTTATATTTACCCTTTTAAGTCCAGCTTTTACAAGATCGTTAGCATAATCTACTAGGTAGTAGCCATTAGTTGTAATAGCTAAGTCTAGTGGTTTTAGTGAAGCTATTTTACTCACTATCTCTACAATGTCATCTCTTACTAGTGGCTCTCCCCCGGTAAGTTTAAACCTTCTTATATCCAAATTGTATGCTGCTTTAGCAACATAGTATATTTCTTGTGGAGTCAACTCAAGAGACGAGAATCCACCTTCACCCTCCATATGACAGTAAATACACTTATAGTTACATCTATGTGTAACGGTTATACGTAGGTGGAGTAGTGGTCTACCAAACCTATCGTATAATACCATTTCCAGAGTAAACCTCGAGAGGAAGGTTTAGTATTCAAGAGTATTATCTTTTCCCTTCAACAAATTATTGTAAGTTCCCTATAGGTATAGAGGATTCCATGTGTAAAGTGTAATGTCATATTTGGGTGAAAAAGAGGAAAACTATGTATCTTCTCTACTGTACTCGTTTAAACCACCTTTATACTGTGGTTTAGTAATTTCCCTTCTAGGGAATATGACATTCTTTACTACTCTTTGAACCTCCTTTAGTAGTGTTTTAGGGCAGAATAGGCTTGAAACGATAACCTCATTTGTCTCCTCCAACCAAACTACTCTTACTGGAAATCCGTTAACTAGTAGAAGTATCCAGTTTGCTCCGTAATCTTCTATTTTAACTTTAAACCCTCTATACTCTAGTCTACGCTTAATTATGTTCATATATAACTCACCGACTATAGTGTTAATTGTAATACTCTTTTTAATTTCTAGGGGTTAACATTTACTCAAAATTTAATGTGTAGAAATAGTTTAATACTCAATGGTAGTGGTGTTAAAAAAGCTCTACTCTTTACTTAGATACTCCTTAAAGTTAGCGTAAGCTTTCCTATATGGTTCTCCCCTAGTAAGTTTACCTATATCTCTTTTGTGTTTTGGAAATGCTTCACTCCATGACTTATACCCTTTCATTTTAACCCACTCTTCTAAGTCTATACCGTATTTTCTTTGAATAGCATCCCTATATACATCGGGTATTACGTTGAATGCACAGAATGGTATTACTCTTTTATCTGGTGTTACATAGTGTATTGCACAGTGTTTTACTCTCTCAATATCATAGTTGTATAGGTCCATAAAGTGCATCATACCTAGGAATAGGAATTTATAGTGGAATACTGCTAGTGCCTCATAGTTGTGCCTTAAGAATATGTTGAGTAGTATTCTCCTTAAACTTGTGCCATCGGGTAGTGTCTTCCTCTTTATAAACTTTGTTAGAATATTGTATATTACCTTTAAACCAACGATATACTTGTTAGCTCCACTCTCTATCTCATCAGCTTTCTCACTTAAATAGTTGAAGAATCCATCAATATCTATAAACTCTGATATCGGTATAAAGTGTACTTTGCCACCTCTCTTATCTACGTATACGTATGTTGCCATACCACATGCTGGATGTACATTCATCAATAGTTTATGTTTACCAGTAAATGCTATTATGAATCTTGATAGAGGTATTGTTACTGGTACAGGATACCATGCATCTACTGGTATTTCTCCATCAGTTTGCTCCTCAATCAGCTTTATTACCTCAGGTATAGTTATTCTATATTTTTCGCGTTCACTACGAGGCATTAAACCTGTAAGTGATACTGGTTGAAAGTTTACACCTCTCACTACATCAATGTTTTCAGCAGCAAACCTGATAATAGCACCTAGTTCGTCAGTATTCCACCCCTTTATAACTGTTGGTACTAGTACTACACTTCTCATATTACCCTTACGGAAGTTTTCGAGAATGTACGGTATTTCCCAATGGTTTTTAAAGTTCACTTTAGGGCTAACACCGTCAAAACTTAGATATACTGTGTTAACACCTGCATCTCTAAGCTGTTTAGCTAGTATACTCCCGTTACTATACGAGAATACTAGTCCATTAGTATTCAACTGTATATGTTTTATACCCTCCTCCTTCAACATTTTAACAATATCTACTAAGTCATCTCTTAGTGTTGGCTCTCCACCTGTAAGTTGTACAGCTAGTGCACCACCATATGGGTGCTGTTTTTTAACCTCTCTAACCATCTCCCTTAGAGTTTTAAGTGAAGGCTCATATACGAAACCAGCTTTCTCAGCGTAGAAGAAACAGTACCAACATGTTAAGTTACATCTATTGGTTAAGACTATGTTAACTAGTGAAGTATAGTTTTTATGGATTGGACATAAACCACAACTAAATGGACAAGGGTATTTATATTCAACGTTTGCTACCTTGATTTTTAAATCTATGTTACTCCACTCCATAGCCTTGTAGTAGAGTTTACTATCTCCCCAATACACCTCCTCTACTTCTCCATGCTCTGGACAAATCCTTCTAATCCATATTTTACCCTCTCTCTCAAAGATTACTGCTGGTAAAATTCTATAGCATTCAGGGCATAGTGAGAGTGTTTTTCTAACTAGTTTTTCATGATCCCTAAGGGTTGGTGTTGGCCCGCCAACAGCAATTTCCCTATTCTCTACTATAAATTTACTCTCACTTCCTAAGCTATTACATTCCGACTTCATGGTATGTAGACCTTCACTTCTATCTAGGAGTTAGAGTAAATTTTAAATGTTACCATACTTTTTACTAGAGAGAGCTAAAACTCCCTAACTATTCTAACCAACTTTCCTAATTAACCCGACCCTTTCGAGTATGCTAATCACATTCTCTACATCGTCTAAATTAACTCTTCTAGGATATTCTAAACTTAATATCTCATATACTTCACTAATAGTTCTAGGTTTATCTAGTAGCATTAGTATTTCATAGATTACTGTATGTAGGTACTTTTTTCTATCTAGTAGTTCCATTATTTTATCGGCTTCCTCCTCACCTAATATGTCTACGTACTCTCTAACACTGAATGGCCCCTTACGAACTCTAACATATCTTACACTATTTTTATGTTCAAAGCTGTAGGTGTTAGTAGTGTTCTTAGTTATATTTAGTAGTTCACTTTTAGCTAACTCAACTAGCCTATTTAGGGTAGTATTTTCAGGTTCAATTTTCAGTATTGAGTTTAAGGTTTCATTAATTACACATTGTAACGGCTTTAATGACACTTTCAGTCTATTTATTGTAGTCTCCATTAACTTACTATAGTAGTATTTGGAGCACCAGTATTTAACATAGTCTACAAGTGATGGATAGTCTTCTCTATCAATGTATGCTAGGTATGTTAGTATTGTTGATACTGATACACCTACTAGTTTTAGTGTTTCAGGACTAACTTTATCTATTGAATCCATATCTGTATGGTAGTATCGGTCTGGCCAGTTAACAAACATTATTGAGGGTATATTTACATCGTTTAGTATGTCGTGGTCACTACCATAATCATATGACGATATTGTATACTTTACTGCTGGAAGTTTAACACTACCACTAAACGATTCATACTGGTTAAATACTTCACTTACAATACACTCTACAATTGCATTTATAAATGACGGTCTTGATAGTGGAGTATACGTTACTAGTAGTGTTGAACCACACTTACATTGATCTTCACCAACCATATCTAGGTTTACTGCAGCTATAGTGTACTCTATAAACTCTTTACATGTTGAGACTAAAGCTAGTGTACCATAATATTCTGGAGCCCACACAAATCTTATGGTGAATCGGGGTTTACCTTTAGACTCTACCATCCTCTCTATAACTCTAGCTATCTCGATTAATAGTGCAGAGCCGGAAGCATTATCGTTAACTCCAGGTTTTGGATGACACGTGTGTGCTATAGCTCCGAAACCCCTTCTACTCTTACCCTCAATTTCAGCATAGACTACTGGTAGTTCAACTTTATCATGGTATTTTGAGTTAATATACAATTCTACTACAACTTTCTCACCCTTCTCTATGAGGTTGATTAGCTTTCTAGCTATAACTTCGGGTACTGTTGCGAATGGTGTACACCCATATCTCTCTATATCCTTTCTAGTCAGGAATAAGCCTACATATGGTGTTCCCTCGGGACATGTAGAGCCACTCTTAAAGTATAGTATTGCTTTAGCCTTATACTTGCAAGCATACTTGTAAATCTTATACCTATTACCATAGGTTAAAACTATTTTACCTTTAGTATTAGTCCATGAACTTTCGAGACTACCATTACCAATGTATACTACTTCACCAGTTATACCCTCTGGTGGTGTTGGGGGTGAGTGTGCAGCAACCATAGTTGGGTTATCAGAGTATTTTAGTAACATTTCCTCCTTAGGTTTAATCATTTTTAAGTATGCATCCTGAATACTCCATGGTATAGGTGTTGTTAAGGTATAATACTTCACTCTACCATCGTAAATATACGATTTCCATTCAACATTAACACCATACTCTCTTAGAGTATTATAAATGTATTTTAAGGCTTTAACTAATTCAGGTGAACCCTGAATTCTATGGTAACTTGAAATTACAGTTATATGCTTAAGGACGTTACCAACACTAAACTCACTACTAACATCCATAATTATACGTTTAAAAATCATAAAACACTACACCCCATCACTTAATTTTATATTTGAGGTGTATAGGTGTATATAGCTAGTTAGTGAAGTACTCTTGTGGAGGTTTAGATTTTGGTTTATAAGGATATACTTTACAGAATTTCATCACTAACCTCTAAGAATATTAGTAAATCTATCGAGTTAATTTCTAGGTTTGGAGAGTACATTGTAGATGCAGCTATACTCAACTACTATCCTATGGTGTTAAGCTATGCTAGAGGGTCTAGAGTTAAAGATGTTGATGGTAACGAGTATATAGATTTCCTGTCTAGTGCTTCAATATTTAATGTTGGCCACGGTAATGAGTATATCTTATCGGCTCTACGTAAGCAAATGGATAAACTAGTACACTATATTAACACTTACTTCTACACTGAACCACCATTAGTTCTAGCTTGGAAGCTTACAGAGATAACCCCGGGTAGGTTTAGGAAGAGAGTATTCTTTGCTCTATCAGGTTCCGAGGCTATGGACTTCTCAATTAAATGTGTTAAGTCAGCTACTAAGAGGAGTATACTTATATCATTTTATGGGTCATTTCATGGGACAACCTATGCTTCAACAGCTATTTCACCTGTAGCTAGTAGTATGCGTAGGGGTCTTGAACCACTAGTACCATCAGTATACTACTCCTACTTTCCCGATTGTCTAAGGTGCCCTATGAAACAACATTACCCTGAATGTGGTATAGCATGCTTCTCTACACTAGAACATCTACTCCAGTATGTTGTAGATCCTGATAATGTAGCTGGAGTATTCCTTGAACCTATACAGGGTGATGCAGGTGTAATAGTTCCACCAAGAGAATACATTGTGAAGTTGAGAAGTCTATGTAGTGAATACAATATACCATTAATAGTGGATGAAATTCAGACAGGACTAGGTAGAGTTGGATACTGGTTTGCTGTAAACTACTTTAACATTGAGCCTGACCTAATAGTTCTAGGTAAATCTCTAGGTGGAGGTTTACCACTATCAGCTATTATTGGTAGAGCTGAAATAATGGATCGATG
>DQVH01000076.1 GCA_015661855.1 Desulfurococcales archaeon | reverse complement strand
GGAAGTTCCAGGTGAAGGTGCATCATATAGACTAGCAAGTATCGACTATAAGCTATTCAAGGAGTATGTTGAGAAAGGAGAATACTTTATACCATTATACGATGGAGTACCATTCTATAGCAATAGTATCATACCATACTATGCCAATGTATCATTATGGGATAGAATTCTATGGGAAGCAGAGGTACAGCAAATGTTTACAGGTGGTGTAATGACACATATATTTCTAGGGGAAGAAGCTGAACCAGAAGCATTAAAGAAGCTTGTACATAATATCGCTGTGAACACAAAGATAGTTTACTTCAGTATAACACCAACACTTACGGTATGTAATTCATGTAGATGGTGTGGTATTGGAGTATATACTGTATGTCCAAAATGTAATTCACGTAAAGTAGACATATGGAGTAGAATTGTCGGCTACTATAGACCATTATCAAGATGGAATCCCGGAAAGATAGCTGAATTTAAGAGTAGAATCCACTATAAAGTATAAAGCTTAAACGCCATTAGAATTTAGTAGGTCAGGCAAATGCCTTCTCTTCACAATATCTGAGTCGGGAGTATTCATCATCCAGTACATGGTATTACCATGCTAGTATATAAGGTTTGAGGTGTAGATGGTTAAGTTCTTAAACCATACCATTCTATACCAGGTAAAACCTACTTAGGTAATAAAGGTGGCACTTTAAGTTTAGGGCGATATTTCATTCTGAATGGAAGCTTAATATCGTTGGGTTTGACTACTCACTATAATTCTATATGGGCATTGTAACCTACACAGGTGAGGTAGAAATTTTCCATCTAAAATGAAATGGAGTAGTAGAGGTAAATAGTATCATAATAGTTCTCGTAATTTCCTCTCTACTATTTCAGCAACTATTCTACCCTCTACTTTACCTCTAAGCTCACGCATAACTAAACCCATAACGTATTTGAATGCTTTTTTACCTCTAGACTTAATATTCTCTATATTACTTTTCATGATGTTTTCTACTATTTTCTCTACATCAGCTACACTTATTCTGACTATACCCAGTGCTTTTATTGCCTCTCTTACTGTTTTATCTGGGTTTTTAGCTATCCATGTTAGTATTTCCGGTATTGCCTCTTTAGCTATAGTCTTTTCAGCGTAAGCTTTGAATACTTCTTCAAAGACTTCATCCGTTATATTCTCTACGGGTACTCCCTCACTTTTTAGGTATTTTAATGTGTTAACTAGTGTTGATGCTATTAGTGTTGCTGGAACTTTATTACGGAATTTCTCTACAAGTTTCTCGAATAAATCTAGCCAGTACGATTTAAGTATTTCCTTAGCTAACTCACTACTTAGACCATATAGTTTAACGTATTTTTCGTATTTTACGTTTGGTGGTTCGGGTAAGTTTTTCTTCAACTTCTCTATGAGCTCCCTTGGTATCACTACTGGTGGTATATCTGTTTCAGGGTACATTCTTGCTGCTCCAGGTTGGGGTCTCATATATCTTGTTGTACCATCAGGGTTTGCTGCTCGTGTTTCCTTAGGTACTCCTTTAAATGCCATTTTTACTCTTTCAACTACTGCTTCAAGACCTCTTCTAGCTCTTTCAGGAGTATCAGCAATTATTATTATTGCATCCTCTTTTGAAGCACCAGTAACCTCGTATAGTTTATCTACTTCTTCACGTGATATACCGTACGCTGGTAGTTCATCTGTGTGGAAGAGTCCTCCAACATCAGCCCAGAATCTAGCATAATCAGCTAATTCTGTACCGAATCTCCTATTAGGTTGTAGTTCAAAACCTATTAGCCCCTTGAATTTGGGTAGTTTAAGTGCTAATACAACACCACCTGACTTAAGTACACGTGATATTATCTTAGACTTTGTATTCTTGAATACGTTTGATACGTCTATAAACTCGCTCTTTATATCCTCCTCCCTAATCCCCCTCTTTAATATCTCATTTTTCAGCTGTAAGAGTCTTAACTGTCTTAAAGCTTCGTAAGCTACAACTTTAGCTATAAGGTCTAGGCGTTGTACACCCTTAATCTCTATTTTCTCACCACCCTCAATTGATACATTAAGATCTTGACGTATTGTTCCTAAACCTCTTTTAACTTTACCTGTCATTCTAAGTAGTTGCCCTATCTTGAATGCTACCCTTTCAGCTTGTTCTGGTGTATGTATATCTGGTGCAGTTGATATCTCGATTAGTGGTATTCCTAGGCGATCTAGTCTATATTGAATGCCTTTACCTTTCTCTCCAACCTTACGTGCAGCATCCTCTTCAATACATATCGTTTGTATTCTAACTATGCCATCCTCATCCTCTATATAACCACCTAACGCTATTATTGCTGTTCTCTGGAAACCTGTCGTATTAGAGCCATCGATAACAACTTTCCTCATAACATGTATTTCATCAACCGGTCTAGAGTGTAACATTAGTGCTACAGTTAATGCTATTTCAACAGCCTCCATGTTTAGTGGGTGGGGCGGCTCTTCATCAGATTCTACGAGACACACGTTATCCTCGTGAACCTCGTAAATATAGTATCTACCTTTCTTCCACTCAAATAAAGCTGCAACATCTACTTCTCCAAGCTCACTCATTGTTGGACGAAGGTACCTCTTAAATGTTGTTGGAGAGGGTTTCTCATGTAGTATTGTTGGACACTTACAGAATAATTTATACTTAGTATTTAGTTGTTGATGTAATTCTAATCCTACCTTAAGACCTATCTTTCTATAATCGAGTTTAGGTATATCCATGGATTAAACCTCTTAAAGTTATAATGGTGGATAGTATGAAATTAGTGATCTTGGGTTTATCTCTCCAGCAATATTTGTTAACATGAGCTCTCTTACCTTATCTAAATCTCTTGTTTGAGCTAAAACCCATGATAACTTTACGTAGGCTGTTTCAGGTAACATATCCTCACCTGGTATAACGCCAAGGGATAGAAGTTCTCTACCCGTACTATACACATTCATGTTTATTCTCCCCCATATACATTGAGATGTCATAACAACTGGTATACCCTCCCTAATAGCCCTCTTTATAGCTGGAAATAGTGTTTCAGGAGTGTGGCCTAGACCTGTACCCTCTAATACTATACCGTGGTATCCTGAGTCAACAATGTAATCTATGATATCACCCTTCATACCGGGGTAGACTTTGAGTAGTACTACTTTATCATCAAATTTATTTTTTAATTTTAACCTTCTACTCTTATCTCTATGTTTATAGTTATTAGATAGCATTTCTATTCTATCCCTGTATACTCTTGCTAAAGGTGTATCGTTAACTGTTCTAAAAGCATCTCTCCTGCTAGTATGCATTTTCCTAACCTTGGTACCTCTATGGACTAAACAATAGTCATCACTAATACTACCGTGCATGACAACAACTACTTCGGCAAAGGGGGCTTCAGCAGCAACTTTGACAGCAGAGTATAGATTTATTGCTGCATCACTTGATGGTCTATCCGATGATCTTTGGGCACCAACGAGAACTACCGGTACAGGAAGATCCTGTAGTGCAAACGATAATGCTGCAGCAGTATAGCCCATAGTGTCTGTTCCGTGAGTAACTACTATTCCATCAAATCCCTTATTTATTTTATCAGCTACATGTTGTGCTATAATCTCCCAGTGTTTAGGTGTCATATTCTCACTAAAGATGCTAAATAATACTTCAGCCTCAATACAAGCTATATTAGCTATCTCTGGAACAGCTCTATAGAGATCTTCACTTGTAAGAGCAGGATACACTGCTCCTGTACGGTAATCTACTTTACTGGCAATTGTACCACCAGTACTAATAATTGAGACTTTAGGGAGACCAGGTCTAGGTTTAGGTATCTCTGGTACTATCAACCCTCCCTTAAACTCCTTTCTCTCCTCCTTAACCTTCTCTATAACTGTATCATCAGTAATCCTAATACCAATGTTATAACCGTTATCAAGCTTTATTTCGATAAAGCCATCTTCAGCTAGAAGAGATCTAGGCATAACAATTCCTTCAACTGTAAAGTTCTCTTTAAGCTTCTTAATTCTAACTCTATCACCAATCTTAATATTATTGCTCATTAGAAATGTTCTAGCATAACCTCTATAACCAAATAAGGGGTCCTCTGTCAAGTCTATCTACACCTAACTCTAAAGGTAAGAAGAGGTTTAGTAGGATATAAGTTAAAATTAAATGGTGTATGCTTGGTGTTTTGAGTTTACCGCGTTTATCGTGCTACTATCTGCTGTTTAGCTAAGCGTTTTAAGTATTCTCTACGATTTCTAATTCTTGGTGCTTTATTCTTTTTAGGTTTAGGTGGAATTTTAGGTGTTTGACTTCTAACTTTACCTGCCTTAGTTAGTGAACCGTGGGATGGCATACTTTACCACCTTAACCCATTTAGCTTCTAATCTTTTAACTCGTAAACTCCACTATATTAACCTAACTACCCACCCAGCTTTATTAACTTTATACTTGTAGAAGTTTATAAATTAGAAACCACTAAATACTCTGTTAAGTGAGAGTTTCCAGAAGTGGAAGTAATTGGCGGTGATAGTGTGAGAGC
>DQVH01000096.1 GCA_015661855.1 Desulfurococcales archaeon | reverse complement strand
ATCAGTATAGAGGGACTACCGGAAATCACCTAGCTCTTTGAGGGGGCCACTTCATCATCAATAGTATCGTTATTGACAAGAATATATATACTTTGTTTACATAGAAATTTGAGTAAAGTAGCAACAGAATAGAGTATCTAATTGAGTGTCTGCTTTGAAGCTTGTAGATGTCATTAGTAGTGGCTCAACAATAGTTTATGAATCAACGATAATCTATAAAGATGTTGAGGAGCATCTGATGCGAGTAGACGATGATGAAAGGGTCTTAAACACCTAAGTGTGTTGAGAAACAGGTTTCGTAGATAACCTTTCACTAGCTGAAACCGGTATACTACAACCAAAAAGTCATAGTATTCGATCATTCAGAATCCAAACTACACTAAGTATATGAGTTTAGCAAATCCTGAAAAGTTAAAGGTTATGATGTAAGGCAGCCACTTTACGTTTTGGTTATCTCTAATGATTCTCTAATTCGCATTAAAACTTACAATACAAAAGTGATAATAAACTTCAAACCATATTTCTTAGGGGAATGGTAGTGTATCTCTAGAGCCATAGTGTCCTAGGAATTGTACTGTTAAGATCCATAGAGCTTCAACATCATGTAGTGTTAAATCTATTTCACCAATCACTATCTTATTACCCTCATGTTTCTCGTATAGAAGTTTTATCCCATTATTACATTTTACTATTGAAAACTTTCCGAGTGTATAGTCTTTTTCGATTTCACCCCTATTCTTCAATATGTTAACGTACTCATTAAGTACGCCTGAAAAGCTTGCCTTATACTTTCTTCTCCTTCCCATACATTACACTCCTCATGATACTCTACTTTAATTTAGCCTATTTTAGTTTATTTAATTAGATCGAAATAGTAACGCTATATCCAGCTTACTATTAACTTCACATTGAACATTGGGATGTAATTACATAGTAGAGTATGTTTAGTTTACTCGTATCTAAGAGCTACTGCAGGTGGTATTTTTGCAGCTTTATATGCTGGGAATATTCCACCTACTATTCCGACAAGTAGTGTTATAGCCATGGTCTTTAGTATGAGTTCCAATGTTATTGCTGGAGGAGCTGTTATAACTATTTGTGTGAGACCAGTACGTATAATGAAGCCTTTTAATGACAGAATATATGCACCTATAATTCCAAGAGCTATTCCAGTAATACCACCAATTATGCTCATAATAAAGCTTTCAAATAACACTATGAAGAGTATCTGGCTATCTGTAAAACCTAAAGCCTTCATAACCCCTATTTCTTTAACTCTCTCAATAACTGATGTAATCATTGTTGCTGCTACACCTGCTACTGCTACAGCGAATGCACATAGACTTGTCGAAAATGTTATAAAATTCATAACATTCGTAATAGAGCTAATAATGTTCGCTATACCCTGAAATGATATAACAGTAACACTATCATGATACTTCTCTTTAATAGCTCTCTCAACCTCTACAACGGCCTTACTACTCTTAGCCAATACTAGAATACCCGACCACTCATTAAGTCCAAGAAGTTTAAAGCCAGCATCAAGATTTAGAAATATCGTTTCATCTGGGCTTAGAAAGAATGCTCCACCAAACTTATCAAGTATAGCTGAAACTAGAACTGTAACTCTCTTTACTCTTGTAATACCCCCTGGTTCAATTCTATATGTTTTTAGAGTTATTGCATCACCAACATAGTATACCTGGTTACCATTATCAAACGCAATATCATAGCCTATAATAGCTTTAACTATTTCACTACTCGATGGAGTATTTCCCTCAAGAATTTTAAGATTCGATATAGCCTTAAATATTAAATTTAATGGTACTACGTAAACTACTACACTTTTTTCCTTAGTACCAACTTTAACTGTAGCTTGAACCATATAGAATGGTTCAGCTTGATCAACATTTGGTATACTACGTATTGTATCTAAATCTTTCTCTGTAAGTTTAAAGTGGCCACTAGGCTTAACTACTATTAGGTTTTGGCCAAGTGATTCTAACTGGTTAACTACGTAGTCTGAGTGGCCTTTCACAACACTTAACATCATAACTAATGCTAATGGGCCTATAGCTATACCTATAATTGTTAGAATTGATCTTAACTTCCTATACGATAAAGATTTTAATGCTATACGTATAGTATCATAGATAAACGTTAAGTTCAAATCTTAAGTTCCTCCTGTAACTTACTATGTTTCTTTAGAAACCTATGTAGTAATATCGCTACTAACGCTAAGAACACTGCAACCATAACCGTAACTATTATGTAGCTATGTTCTAGTGGTGTTGTAACCTCCATACGAGTAGGTGTAGTAAAGTATACTATCTTTACAGGTAGTGTAGCTTGTTTTTCATGAACTCTACCATAATCATCTTGATACACTATTTGAATAACAACCCTACTAATACTCTTATCTACTGGAACTTCTACTCTAAATGCTGATTGTGATGCAGGATCAATATCTCCTATAAACGTTGCTGAACTAATAGTTTCAACTATAACTTTAACTTCAACACTTCTAGCAGTTGAAAGCCCATAATTCACAATAGTACCACTAACTACCAGAGTTGAACCTCTAAGTTCAGCTTTCACATCTCTACCAAGCCTAATATCTATAAATGGCTCTATTAATACTGCAACTGAAGTGTTAAATATATGGGGATATCCAAGAACATCCTTATACCTTATAGTCAATAGTAAGGGTAGTGAAGTATATCGTAATTTGAAGCTACCCATACCCCCCAATATACTTGTTGGATTATATGTTAAATAGAATAGTATAGTGATGTTACTATTAGGCTTCATTACGTTAATGTACTTTACACTTTGAACGGGTATTGCTATGGGAGCTTGTGGAGCAATGAGAATGTATATATCGTAGACTGGTGCCCACCCTTTATTAACTAATGTTACTGGTAAAACTATTGTACCATTAACTACTTTTACACTTACTGGTGGATATACTTCAACAAGCTTTGTTGAACCAAATACTATGATTGGTATTGTAAATTCTAATCTTCTAACATTACCCCAATGGTCTAGGAAGTTAAGATATGCTTTAGCATAGTATGTACCAGTTCTCTCAACTAGTACATTTAAGGGTATGATGAATACTATCATTTGTCCTTCGCTAATACGGTAATTTGAGAGTTCACCTCTATCACCTATGATGTATCTCGGTAGCTGTATTAGTGTTTCCTGTGAAATCATGTTGTCGGTACTTACTGGTAACTGCATGTACATTTGTGTATATGGTGGTACTGTAGCGTATGTACTATTATTTATGGAGCATGTAAATCCATATGGCAAGTATAGTTCTAATATAGGACCTTTAATTTCAGCTACATAGTTATTCCTTAATAATACTAAGAGTAAAGCACCATAGGTTCCAGGTTCAGGTGATTCACCATACCATGTTGAGCATACTAACTGTATCGCACCCTTAATACTGTGAACAATTAATGTTACATTAAATTCATCTCTTACCTTAATCTGTGCGCCACCACATATAACAACATAGTCTGCAATAAGCTTCGCTATATACCTGCCAGGAGTAACATTACCTACAGTTACCTTAAAGTCTGCAGTAACTGTAGCTAAACTCTCTACAGGACCGCTAATGTAGGCTAAAGCAACTCTACCACTCCTCGAAGTAAATCCTGAGGGTAAATGTAATTCCAGTTTTAAACCTGAAATTCTATAGGGCCATCTATTAGCTAGAGTTATAGTAAATGTTGCATTCTCTGTATTCGGGTAAACAGGCCACTCATTCTCCCAATTTGAACTTACAATCTCTAACCCTTTACCACCAGCGAACCTCTCAACAGGGAGTGATATTAGAAATACCTGCTGTCTCATTATGTGTGTTCCATACTCTCTAAAGAGGTAAATAACGTAAACCTTGAAGTAAACGTTACCTACAGATACATTTGCTAAGTCTAGGTATAGTGTTGCTCTACAGGATTCTCCAGGATTTAATCTTAATGTACAGTAGCTTGAGTTAGTTATGAATCTTACAGTTGAATTTAAACTCTCAACTAAAACTCTAACACCTTCAGCAGTATACCTACCAATATTCATGAGGATTAGTGTTAGAGGAACATTTCTCTCATGCTCAAATACTGTTATTGGTTCCCCACGACCCCAATACCATGTAACCATAGTTATTAGTGGAAGCCACGTCTCTACAGGCTCCACTACTAGGTTTAAATGTATTACTTGAGTAAGTTTGACAATAGAGTTACCCAGCTTCCTAAAACACTCCAATACTATCTCTGCTTGATATACACCAGCACTCACATTACCTACATCCATATATAATTCTAGAGTACATGTAGATCCTCCAGTAACACCATTTAGGCATGAACCACCTATACCTTTAAGTTTAAAGCCTTCAGGTAGAGTAGCTTTAACATTAACACTGCTAATTACTGTAGGCTTTATGTTAATTAGTATAAGTCTTAGTGTTATATCATGGGCTGTTGGTAATAGTGGAGCATACCTCCCTCTATGAAGTGTTGATGCTTCAACAATTATGAAGTTTCTATCATCACTAACAAGTTTAAGATCCAATTTAAACGTTTTAAATACTCTATAGTAGCTCCTACCTAATGTAATAACACACCCAACTTTGAGAGTTATAGGTATTTGTGAAGCATTAACGTTTATATCAATACCACTAAATGTAGCTGTAATAATGTCTCCATAATTGATAGCT
>DQVH01000099.1 GCA_015661855.1 Desulfurococcales archaeon | reverse complement strand
GTGCTTTGAAAATATCGTATACATTGTATGATTCAACTTCAATTCTACCCTTAGATATACCATAATCCTCCATAGTGTTAACGTACTCTTCAACACCCATAAGCTTAACCGTACTATATACTTCTAGTGCATCACTCTTTGTTGAGGCAGTTAGGAACATATTCATTGACTTGTATAGTTGTGATTCACCTGGTAAACCCCTATACTTTAGGTATGATAGTGTTAAAGCTATTAGTGGGTATAATAGTACCATCTCCATAGAGACTACGTCTACTCTACCAGTCCATGAGAATACCCTCCTCAACACTTTACACAGCATTTTACCTAACTGAACACTACTAGCAGGTATATCACCCTTTGAAACTCTAACACCCCTCTCAACAGCTTCAACTATTACATCGTATACTGCAGCACCTACACCACTAATATCCAGTAGCCCCCTATCAGTAGAGTATCTATGGTATACTCCAGGCTTAATATAGGATAGAACTGTTAGTGTAGGTGATACAATAGCATTCCTAACTATCTCAGGGTATATACTCATACAATTCCCGCCCTAGCTAGGACTATAGAGTACTCTTAGTAGAAAGATTTATCGTTAGGTAGAGTCTACATTTAACTATGCGTAGACTAGTAGTATTTACACCACTACACCCCATAATGCTACTACTAATGGTACTCTTAATGTTTGTATCTGTCTCAGCCTACACTATAATAATACTGTCTTATTGGAGTGTTTTTGAGGAGGAGTTAACACCAGTAGGGTTGAAGGGTTTTGAAGCATTAATAGTAGCCTACACTATATCACTAGCATCAATAGTTTTAAGCCCAGTAAACGTTGTGATTAAGGAGTTTAGAGAGGAGTACCTAGTACCATCAATTGAGTTTGTAGTCTACTTTGGTCTACCAATACCAGTACCTAGACTTAGATTTAGGAGGACTGTAAGTCTACTAACAGTTAATGTTGGTGGAGCACTAATACCAATATTGATCTCACTATTCATACTAGCTAGGTTTATACAGTTAGGCTACATAGACTTACTCCTAAGAACAATTATAGCATTAATAGTGGTTACAGTAGTAACCTATGTTTCATCAAAACCTATACCTGGTGTAGGAATAGTATCACCAATGTTTATACCCCCACTTACAGCTACATTAACATCAATACTTGTAGCGTTAGAACCACTCCACACATTCCCAATAGCATACATTTCTGGAACTCTAGGAACACTATTGGGAGCAGACATACTACACTTAATTACAGATTGGAGTAGAATTAGAGCACAAATAGTTAGTATTGGTGGTGCAGGAACATTCGATGGAATATACTTGACAGGAGTAATCTCAACAATACTACTAGCAATACTAATCTTATAGCCCCTAATAGCTAACTATACAGCTGTATAACTGGATTTGAGGATTCTACTTCTCTACTACAACTACTATTAGGTCGTTTACGTTTGTCCCTGTAGGCCCTGTATACACGTAGTCTCCTAGTGTTTTGAAGAATCTATAGCTATCATTGTTACCTAGTATTTCATCTACTTTTAACCCTGCCTTTTCAGCTCTCTCAAGACTATGTGCATCAACTATTCCACCAGCTACATCCGTTACTCCATCAATACCGTCTGAACCTACCGATACTACTGCTACTCCATGCTCTCCAGTTATTAGTGTTGATGCTGATAATGCTAACTCCTGATTCCTACCACCAACACCACTACCCCTTACAGTAACTGTTGTTTCACCACCGAATAGTAGTACTGCAGGTTTAGGTATTGGCATATTACTCCTTTTAACCTCTAAAGCTATAGACGCTATAACCTTACCAACCTCTCTCGCTTCACCCTGAATCATACTTGTAACTATAACTGCATTATACCCCATCTTTTCAGCTTCAAACCTCATTTTAACTAGTGAGTCAATATTACTAGCTACAATTATGTTTCTAACCTTAGTGAATACTGGATCTCCAGGTTTAACAGTTTCCTCCTCTAAACCCTTAAGACCACGAGATATATACTCTCTTACCGATTCAGGTAGTTTATCCCAAATACCATACTTTACTAGTACATTGTATGCGTCATGGAATGTAGTATTATCTGGTGCTGTTGGACCTGAAGCTATAGTGCTAAGGTCGTCACCTACAACATCGGATATTATTAGTGATACTACTCTAGCTGGGTAAGCGTATTTAGCTAGTTTACCACCCTTAACTAGTGATAGATGCTTCCTTACAGTATTTATCTCATTTATTGTTGCACCACACTTTAACAGTAACTTTGTTGTCTCAATCATATCGTTCAAGGATACATTGTCTACAGGTTTCTCAAATAATGCTGATCCACCACCAGAAATTAAAACTATAACTAGATCTCCCTCTCTAGCCTCTGAAACCAAGTCTAATATCTCACATGCAGCTCTAATACTATTCTCGTTGGGTAGTGGGTGACCTGAACCAATAACCTTAATCCTTCTAAGCTTACACCTGTCAGCTATTGTGTGGGGTACAGATATTACACCACCATCTATCATATCTGACAGTTTATCTTCAACTGCTCTAGCCATACTATAAGCTGCTTTACCAAATCCTACTACGAAAACCCTCCTTACATCATACACTTTACCCCCAATATCGACTCTACCATCACTACGTACCGAAATATACCTAGCTACAGCACTATAGGGGTTAGCACTCTCAATACCTACATCTACAAGTTTAAGTGCAGTCTCTCTAGCCTTAATACACTTAGTACAGGACTTACTAGGGTCTAAAAGGTCACCTAAATTCCTAACCACACCCATAGATACCAGCCCAAAACCAAACTGTACACTAGCTACAAGAGTAAACCCACCTAACCTATAGTTAAAGTTTAACCTAGAATCCTACCGTTCAACAGTAAACACAGTACCCCCACTATGAAGGGAGGGTTAAACCTAGAAGACTTAACTCTACTCCTTCAGAAATAACATAACATACAATATCTCAATTAGTGACACCATTAACGTTAATGTTATTGCTGTGTACGGTCCATATGCTTGAATACTATATATGTAGCCTATTACTAGGATACTCCACACATACCCTAACTCCATCATTATACTCATAAACGATAACACTCTACCCCTAATACCTGCTGGAACTCGATCTCCCACATAGCTATTTCTAGCTGATGGCAGTATTATTTGGGTACTAATAAAGCTTAGTATTAGAGTTGGTATCATAACCTCCTTAACTCTAAACATTAATAATAGTATGTATGGTATAGTTTTAAGTGTTAAACCAGCTACCAGTAGTTTCTTTCTAGGAATACTGTCTAGTACTGGTGTTATAGTGAAGCCTAGTATTATTGATGTTAGTGTTGCAATTGATATGTATATACCCCACTCTCCACCTGAAACGTTAAGACACTCTGTAGCATATATTACACCGTATGCTTCAATTAAGCCTATACCCCAAGCGTTTAAAACTAGTAGGTCTAAAGCTAACACCTTAATACCCCTATGAACCCCCCTAATAACCCTAAGTACATTAGAGTATGCGTAAACTACTCCACGGAGTAGTATACGTAAACCTATACCACTACTAGTATACTCACTATAGGTTTCCCTTAGAAACTTAGTTCTAAGAGTAGCTGCTACTATACCAACCAATCCAGCAACTATAAAACCCAATCTTATACCGTTAACACCATACATATCGTATAGTAATCCACCTATAGGTGGCATTATAAGCCATGATATATGTGGTGCTATTAAAGCTAATGCTATACCTCTAGCCCTTAAATTGGAGGGTAGTGAGTCAACAATAATAGTCATTAGTGCTGGCCTATAGAAGTGTAGTGCACTATCAATAACCCATAGGATTAGTAGTGTAGTCCAGTCTGGAACTATAGCGTAGAGAAACGTTATTACCGATATAGTCCACGTCATAGGTATTATAATCCTCCTTCTACCAAGTATATCAGTAAGGTATCCTCCAGGAATAACCATTACAGCTGAAGCTAGCATACCGAGAGATCTAACTAGTGATACCTCGAAATCACCACCACCAAGAAGCTTAATGTATATTGAGAGATATGGCATTACAAGAGACCATCCAATACTAAATATAATCCAAGATAACATCATTACTCCAACATTACCTTTAAGGATTAACCTGTAATCTCGAATAATAGACTTTAAATTCGAATACACCATAGCATTTGGAGAGCCTCCTACACTTTCCAGTTTCCTAAACGACCTATACACGTACAGATATTTGACAGTATTCTAATTTAAACTCCTTCAGTACAGTATATTAGCTAGCTAGAGAGTTTCCTAAACCTCTCCTCAAACGTTACCGGTAGTTACTAGCTTGAAGTATATGGTACTACTAGTGGAGTTACATATGTCTCTATAAAGGCTGCTATAAAGAGTAGTACAGCTATCACCTTAAACTTACCAAGAGCATACCTATACTCCCTCCTAATACTGTAATCCCTCTTTAGAGCCAGTTTAGCTATTAACGTAAACCCTATATTCAATCCTAAAGCTGTTGACGCTATAAATGCTGGTAACTCTAGTATACCGTGGGGTAAAATACCGATTAGAACACGCCATAACGGTAGTGCTCTAAACAGTAACCCTATAATGTAGCCGTTAACGTATAGCATTAGTAATGGTACTACTACTGTTACACCAAGTACTATAGAGAGTAGTGATTTAAATACGTTATTAGCGAATATCACTAGAGCTGTTGTAATACTGAATGGCTTAAACTCAATACCAAACCT
>DQVH01000094.1 GCA_015661855.1 Desulfurococcales archaeon | reverse complement strand
TTAATACAGAAGAAGCTTAGAGAAGAGGGAGTTCGAAATATAAATCATGTTGGAGGTGACCCTACACCAAACATACATATAATACTTGAGTCAATGAAATATCTAGATGTTAACGTTCCACAATTATGGAATAGTAACATGTATTGCTCTTTAGAGGCTATGAAGCTACTTAGAGAGGTAATTGATATTTGGCTACCAGACTTTAAGTATGGTAATAACAAATGTGCTGAAAGACTATCAATGGTATCAAACTATTTCGAGGTAGTATCAAGAAATATTAAACTAGCCCATGAGTGGTCCGATATCATCATTAGACACTTAGTTTTACCGAACCATATAGAGTGCTGTACAAGACCAATACTAGAGTGGATTGCAAAGAATACACCAAGAGCACTAGTAAATATAATGGACCAGTATAGACCAGAATACCTTGTTGTCCAATACCCTGAAAAATACAAGGAAATAACGAGAAGACTGAAGAGAAGCGAAATTTTAAAAGCATACTCAATAGCCGATGAGCTAGGTATAGTGTATAAACAGATTTCATGAAACAATAATCCTATAAACCAGGAGCACAAAATAAACTATAACAGAGAGTAGGTGTGGGCCCGTAGCTCAGCCAGGCAGAGCGGCGGACACCCCTTTGAGAGGGTGGCCGAAGCTCCAGACCCGAAAGGCTACGGGTCTATCGACCGAAATGGGATGAGAGAGGTCTGGAGCACACCTCGCTGGAGAGACCCGTAGGTCGGGGGTTCAAATCCCCCCGGGCCCACCACAGTAATAGTTTAGGGCTCCTAAACATCTCCAACCCCTAATACCTTCCAACTTCTCATGCTGTGATGAGCCAACACCTAACTGACGAGTATGATGTACATTATTCCCTGCGGACTGAGCTTAAACACTAGACTATGTTAATTTTAATGAGTTTTACGATAATGTTTTTATACATACTAATACTTGTTGTCTCAATAGGATTTACACCTCTAAATCTGGCTAGATATACCGATGCTAAACCACCAACTAAACAGCCGTACATAAGCTTGTTAAGATCGCTATCACCTTTAAGATTTAGTGTATAACATTTTATGTTGACTCTACTAATAGCTTCTTTAACGAAGTTTAGAAGATGCTTACATTTATCCTCATTACAGTTTACAATCAAACATTTCATATTAGATGTTGCTGGTGGTTTCTCCCACCCAACAATATCATTATGACCCCACTCAGGAACTATCTCAACTTTAACAGGGATCTTACTATTTTCATTAAACTCGTTCTTTAACCTATAAGCTAGAGGTGAAAATTTAGAACAAGATACTACGACAGGTATACTCTCCTTAAGAAATGTAGCTAAATCTTTAGCTTCACTATCCACCTCTCTACTATTACACCATAATTTTAAGTTCTCTATAGACCTATTAATCTCATCTTTCGAAACTATTGTAAAGCCCATTCTCTCCAACAAGGCCAATACCGTATATAGCATTGCTGGTAAAGCAGCTCTAGGAACAAGTCCTCCCTCGATACTAATATGTGGTAAATTATACTTTTCACTTAAACGTCTAAGTATACCTCCAGAAGAGACTGTAATAACGTGACTACCCCTCTTTAAAGCTTCATATGTAGCTAGAACGGTTTCTCTGGTATTCCCTGAATAACTAATACTTATGACTAAAGTATTCTTGTTGACCCACATCGGTAACCTATAATCCTTAATCGAAAACACAGGAACACCTAACCTATTGTAAGCTAGTGAAGCAGCTAAATCACCAACAATACCGGAGCCACCCATACCAATAAACACGATGTTACTAATTTCCGTAATATCTATTTTAGGTATATTTGTCGAATACACATATCTAAATGCCTTCTCGGCTTGAATACCCCAAGACAGATAATACTCAATCATAATATTACACCTAGCTAGCTAAAAACTTAATAACCATATATAAGAAGTATGCTACATTATCCATATTCTAAAGGGATAAGGAGCCTATTTTGTTTTTCGCTAGGTTATGTAAACTATTCTGAATTCGATAGCTAAATTGCTAGGATAAGTCTTAATTATGAGTTAATGGTGGGCCCGCGGGGATTTGAACCCCGGACCTCCGCCTCGTAAGGGCGGCGTCCTAACCGGGCTAGACGACGGGCCCAGTCACTTAAAAGTTTAATATTGAGGTGTATTTAAAGTGTACGCTTTGAATACCTTAGTGTATTCTTAAGTCCGGTTCATTTTAACTTATTAACCTTTAGAGTTAAAGTAGAATTCTGGTGATGATAGCCTCCGACACTGAGCTTTACACTCTAATGCTATGACGATGCCCTGCGATACTGAAACCATACATAATTAATATTAAGTGAAAGCCCACCCTACACGTAATAATTCCCATTCCACTTCATAATGTAGGTAGTGAAAGAATGAAATTTAGAGTTTAATGAGAAACATAGTTAATAATAAAGTAGCTAAGCAGATCACCTATTATTATTTTATTTCATAACCTGTTTTTGTTTTCTTAACTTCTCCTAAGACATAGAGTGTTCTTAGAGCTAGTGTAGCTATACGGGGTGATATTGAGAGAGCCAAAGCGACATCACTTGGTTTAAAACATTGTCCAGGCATTTGTTTAAGTATAGATTTAACATTATCCACTATACTTTTAGGTATAGTCCATACACTAATCCTAGTATGTTTTATTGAAATTAAATAATATGTGCCACCAAGTAGTACAGCCATTTGATTACGGGAGATAATGGTATTAGATAGTATTTTCCTTAATAAGTCAATATATGAATCTTTAATTTTATAATGAAATATGTTCCTCCGTTCTATTCTATCAATTAGTCCAATCTTACTTAAATGCCATAGAGCTCTACGAGTTATAGCTGAACGTACACCAACAGCTTCTGTAATTTTTGATACCGGAGCGTAATCTCTAATATCAATCATTTTAATAATAAATGGGATAATCCAAGGCCTACGAATTATTAAGTCAAGAATTTTAGCTGTTACAATGTTATCCTTGGAAGCCATGTGTACTCACAGATACGTTACCTACAGATTTAGTATAATTTAGGGAGTTGGAGCCGGGGGCGGGATTCGAACCCGCGTAAAACGGGTTTCCACCAACGGGCGGAGTCAAGGAGGAAACCACTGCAGCCCGCCGCCTAAACCCCTCGGCCACCCCGGCTCCTACATACTACTTGTAACCACTTGTGTTTTTAACTTTTCTTCTTAAGTATGATAGTAAGGTTTTTTACATAAAGTTCAATAGGACTGGAAGGAGGAAGTGACATTAGTATGAGCAGAAGAAGTGTACTAAGGTTAGTTATAGGGAAACTTAAAGATAAAGGTGTTGAATGTGTAATTATAGGTAGTGATGTTCTAGAGCTTGTTGGCGGAATCAAGATTAGTGAATTAGACGATATAGACCTCTTTGTTACAAATATGAGTACCCTCCTTGAGGAACAGCTTTTCAGAGGTATAGCTAAAGAGAATAATTGGTATTACTCTACAACATGGCTCGATACCCCTAAGTACATAATACCTTATGGTGGTCGAGAATATCACGTAGAATTATACGAAAATATATACGACTTCTACATACCCCCAGAACTTCTAGATTTAAGTGTAAAGGTAAAGTTAAACGGTAAAGTTACATGTAGAAGTTTAAATGTGGAAGCATATCTTATATTAAAAGCTAAAGCAGGTAGAGAGAAAGATAATGAGGATCTTAAGAGGATAAGTGAGCTTATTTCCAGAGGTAGACTAAGGATAAACAAGACAACATTACGTGAGTATCTTACATACGTTCCAGAGGAGGAAAAGAGTATGGTTAGAAATAAACTAATTAAGTATAAACTTCTATAACTTATTACATAGTGTAAATTTAATTTACACTTTATTTAGCTCCTTTACGTACACCCTTACGTTTGGGTCTAAGATTCTTACTTCTACAACGTCTACACTTGGTTGCTCCTGGAGGGTTTAGGGCTCCACACTTTCTACAGACCATCTTATTAAGTCTACGTTCAATAGCTATTTTCAATTTAACGGGATCTGTAATAGGCATACTATAGCACCATACTCTTTAACTTCATACCTCTGACCCTATGAGTATCTACATTGGGGTAATTAAATATTTCGTCTTAACCATTGAAGAATACAAATTATTGGCATTAAACCCTTATGGCTACTCCGAAAGAGAGATAAGGGAGATTAACTCTATTTGGGGCTTAGACCAGTATTTAAACAATAGTAATGCGGAGGGATAGATTATGAGAACCCCCCTATGCCATATATGTATAAAGAGTGGTATACTCTGTCCACGATGCCAAGAGCTTGTTGATAGTGGTGAATACGATGAACTAGACATAGATGTTATGAAAACGCTACTAGAGTTAGAGGAAGAGGCGTTTCAGGAACTTAAGGATATGAATTATCATAAGAGCTACCTTGTTGAAAATTTACTTGTAATACAGTTATCTGGCAAATCACTATCACCATATAGGTTAACAAAGATAGCTAAACAAGTTGCTGAAAAACTTAAAGACAAGTACAATGTTAAGGTACGTATCATAGAGAAAACAGGGGAATTACGGAAAATGGCGTCTCAATTATTATCACCAGCTAGAATACTTGGTGTTAACACGTTATGGTTTCCAGATGGATCATTTGAAAGTATTATAAGAGTAAGTAAGCTTGATGAGAGACTATTACCAGCAAGAAAGGAGGTTATAGAGGAAGTTCTATCAAGAATTCTTAATGCAACGGTGAAGGTGAGATTTGAGTAATTGTTTAGAAGCTTAGTGGTTCAACTACCAACTGCTATGTAAAATATAGTGGACTACACTTCATAAACTCTCTTAAAACTACTGTTGCATACATACCCTTATCTAAACGGAAACTAAATACTATAGATTCGCCTTCTAGATTATATGTGAAGTCGTAAACTTTAAACGGGGTATATCTTAGTGTCCCATAAAGTGTAATTCCTAATTCCTTAATTTTAAACATACTAAAGTTTACACCTTCCTCGTTTAAAACTTCATTCACTATGTCTAATGAGAAGGACTTAGGTGTACTCACATTGCATCCAGGTACAGGTAGTAATATTACCTCATCATGTGAAATTTCACGAGATTTAGCTTCATATCTGGTACTCCTAGTTTTAACATTGAATACTATATCTCCTTCAACTACCTCATTAGGTTTAATCTCATATTCTAAACGTTTAGAAAGTATTAGATTGTATAGGTAAGCTTGGTAGGCTTGGATAAAGAACTTTAATATGTCATGTGGTAGCCTCTTTAAAATATTGAGTGGCTTATATCCTTCATTTAGTAATTTGAGGATTTTCCTTTCATACCAGAATTTTCTAGGCATAAGTTTTAGTGCTTCACGATATCTCCCTTCCTCAGCCAATATTCTAGCTTCTCTCACTCTCTCATGCTCGTAAGGGTATGGGTGACCTATAATTTCATGTACTGCTTTATCCCAAAGCCTTAAAACCAAATATTTTCCTATGATATGTGTATTAGGCCTCCTTGTACCGAACCTCTGGTGACCAAAAAATGATGGAATACCTCCATTAAACTCTAGTTCTCGAAGAATACTCTTTATTCTGTCCTCGACAGTAGTTAAATCTACATCGTATACCCTAATAGTAAACCTGTTACCTCTAAGTACACCTAATGATATTGGGGTGTGAGAGTACCCTAGGAACTTCAATTTAACCTTATCATTTATTACGATAACCTGATCTGTGTAGTTAAGGTTGACTAATAAACTGGAGGGTATAGAAACAAACTGTTTTGTTATTGCACTAGCATCCTTCAATCCGGCGTATCCTATACTCTTCTCATGCGCCTTTAACTTTTTTGCTATACTCCGTATAGCCTCTAGAGTATCTACTCCAGACTTTTCTAATAGAAATATGCAATAGTTACTACGCTCCTTAGATAATTGAATTGTTATCTCCTCTTCAACAATAAAATCACTTAACCTAATCCTTGTCTTACCATTTATACCTGGGGTACGTGTTGTATAAAATTTTATACCTATGTATCTCTCTAATTCATGAGCTTTAAGATACATTAAGCTCCCCATAGCCCTAAGGGGTTGAATACTACTATAGAAGCTTCATATTACCTGTAATCTTATCTATTAGAGTGGCTGGCGCAGGCCCTATAGCGACAGCTGTTAATGTGTTTGGTGGCAACTCTGTTAGTCCTGCATCCCGTATTATTGCATACGGTAGTCTATGTTTCTCAGCTTCATTTGCTACCCTAATTAACTCCTCCTCGGATGATACTTTTACAACAACTTTCTTTTGACCACTATTCAACCACTTATCAAACCATTCACGTCTACACCTATATGCTTTAAAAGCTGCAGTTACAGCCGCATGAGCTACTTGAACTGCAATCTTTCCTTTACTCATACCAAGATCAACTCTAACTACTATAACCTGCTTATACTCATTATTCATGACACTAACACCCTCAGTTTTAGAGATTGAGAAAAACTTATATATTATACATTACGAGTTAAAGGGGAGAAACATTAGTAAGAACTAGGGTAAAGCGTAAATAATACTTAGAGGTGACATCTACTATGGCAACTAGTTCAAATTCAAGCTCTAAACAGGCAGAGATAATAATTACACCTATCTGTACAAGTTGTAAAAGACCTATACCTCCTACAGAAAAAGCTGTAAAATTTCTCTGCCCAAATTGTGGAGAAGTTACAATCTGGCGTTGTAATAAGTGTCGAAAACTCTCCCTACCATATAAGTGTGTTAAATGTGGGTTTGAAGGTCCCTAAATTAAGGTGTATACGGTATGGCTAAAGTACTTGTTACACTGAAAATATTTCCTAAAGATATAAACTATAAGCCGGAGGACTTAGTAAACTCAATTAAGAGTAGAATAAAAAACAAAAATTACGAAGTAGTAGGTTTTGGTACAGAACCCATAGCCTTTGGATTATCAGCTCTAATACTAAACATTGTAATGCCAGAAGAGGTTACAGGTGGAACAGAAGAATTAGAAACAATAGTTAGTAAAGTTGAGGGGGTTAGCCAGGTAGAAGTAGTTAGAGTTACAAGAATAAGTTAACAAACTATAGAGCTAAGTTACATAATCTGGCTAAAGATATATTTACTCCGTACATTATAAACAGAATAATGGTAGTATAGGTGACAATACTTAACAAACTACTACACTCCCACGAGTGATAGTCCATGACAACTGTTAACAATAGTGTCTCTCGTGGTAAAAAACCAGAAGTAATACTTAGAGTTATGGAGGCTAAACAGAAGGATGTTGGTAGAGGTAAGGTTAGAATAGACATTAACATTATGAGGAAAATTAATGTTGAACCAGGAGATATAGTTGAAATAGAGGGTAGGAGGAAGACAGCAGCAATCGCATGGCCTTCCTATGCTGAAGATCAAGGTCTTGACATTATTAGAATGGATGGTTTAATTAGAAAGAATGCAGGAGTTAGTATAGGAGATAAAGTTATAGTTAGGAAAGCTGATGTAAAACCAGCATTAGTTGTGAAATTAGCTCCCTCATCCTTCACTATAGCTGTTGACCCCGGATTCATAAACTATGTTAAACGAAGGCTAATAGACTATCCTCTTGTTGAGGGAGATACGGTATTAATACCTGTATTAGGACAGGCAATACCATTTACTGTCATATCAACTAAACCTTCAGGTGTAGTTATTGTAACTACTGATACAAACCTTATAGTTCTTGAGAAGCCAGCTGAACAAGCTAGAGTACCTAAGGTAACATATGAGGATATTGGTGGGTTAAAGAATGTTATTCAAAGGGTTAGAGAACTAGTAGAATTGCCATTAAAGCATCCAGAACTATTTAGGAGACTCGGTATAGAGCCGCCAAAAGGCATATTACTCTATGGTCCACCCGGATGTGGAAAAACACTATTAGCTAAAGCAGTAGCTAATGAGACAGATGCGTACTTTATAGCAATTAATGCACCTGAGATTATGAGTAAATTCTACGGTGAATCAGAGCAGAGACTAAGAGAAATATTCGAGGAAGCTAAAAAGCATGCTCCATCAATAATATTTATTGATGAAATTGACGCTATAGCTCCTAAGAGGGACGAAGTTGTAGGTGAAGTTGAAAGACGCGTAGTAGCACAACTACTAGCACTAATGGACGGTCTTGAAGCTAGAGGTGACGTTATAGTTATAGCAGCTACCAATAGACCACAAGCACTAGATCCAGCACTTAGAAGACCTGGAAGATTCGATAGAGAAATTGAGGTACCCCTACCCGATAGACAGGGTAGACTTGAAATTTTACAAATACATACAAGAAATATGCCATTAGCTAAAGATGTTGACCTAGCTAAACTAGCTGAAATAACTCACGGATATACAGGTGCAGACTTAGCAGCACTATGTAGAGAAGCAGCAATGTATGCTTTAAGAAGGTATATTCCAAAAATAGATCTTAGTACAGACAAAATCCCGCCTGAAATACTTGAGGAAATGGAAGTTACAATGCAGGACTTTATGAACGCCTATAAAGAGATTATACCATCAGGATTGAGAGAAGTATATATTGAAGTACCTGAAGTAAGATGGTC
>DQVH01000080.1 GCA_015661855.1 Desulfurococcales archaeon | reverse complement strand
TCATGGTATGGTACTCTCTGCCACTCAGCCCAGTGCCATGTACCACCAAACCAGAAGAGTACTAGTCCATTAACGAAGTCGTGGTGTATTGTTCTCCAGCTTGTACCAATCATTGTTTCTGGTAGTACTTTATCTACCTGAGCCATTCTATATAGCATTTCTAGTGATTTAAGCATAGCTGACTTAACTAGTACTAGTTTACCTGTCTCTGGATCCTGTAGTATACCTCCATACTGGTAGTATAGTATTATGAATGGTGTTCCTCCAAAGTTTGGTCTATGGTAGAAGCCCCACTCTACTAGCCCTTTAGCCATAGCCTCTTTAGCTACCTTTATTAGGTCTAGTAGTGTTACTTCACCCTTCCTTATCTTCTCTGGTAGAGCGTTAATCTCCTCTTCACTCCATCCTAGTTTTCTTAGTACATCCTTTCTAAAGTATAGTGGTCTTGCTTCAGTATCTTGTGGTAGAGCCCAGATCTTACCCTTATACTTAACGGAGCTCCATAGGGTTGGGATAACGTCTTCTAGTAATGGCCAGTACTTTTTAATGTAGTCATCTAATGCTATTACGTAGCCTCCCTCTGCTAGTGTTGCTAGATCCTTCATTGCGATGATGTCTGGTGCTTCACCTGCTGCATATGCTGCAATGAATTTCTCTAGGTAGGCTCCTCTAAAGAACTGTTTCTCGACCTTAATTGTGATTGGTATACCAGCATCACTAAATATCTTATTTAGTATTGCTGCTGCACGTTCAATGTTATCAACTCTTGTAATGTCTACAGGGCTTCCTGAAGCCCAAACACGTATGACGATCTCTTTAGGTAGAGCTGGTGTTGCAGCTATAGTTTTAGTTATTGTCTTCACAATTGTTGTTGGAATAGTTTTGGTTATAGTTTCTGTTACTGTTGCAGCTCCAGGTGCTATAGTCTTTGTGACGGTTATAGTCATAGTTTCTAAAACTGTTGTTGTAACTGTTTCTGCTGGTGGTACAGGTTTAGCGAAATAGCCTACTGCTACTCCTATTATTAAACCAACAATTAAGAGAATTGCACTAAGAACTGTAGGGCTAATACCTTTAGCCATTTTGATAACCTCCTTAAACTTACTCTTCGTCAGTAATTATGCTTTGATACTTTTATACTTAAATTTTACGGACACTATTCTTACACGGAAAGTATATTTACACAGTTATTCTACCAATCAATATAAGATTAAGTAGTATGCTATTACGGGTTACATGCACTTATAATATATACAGCTTAATGGAGTTATGGCGGGATAATGTCCTACTATGATATAGTTTATAGTATTACTGCACATTTATATAGTTGTAATGAAGGATAGTGACCTCTATAACTATGTTATTTCATTACCTTATTGAATACCTTTGTAGAGTGTTTTAACGTACTAGGTATAGATGCTTATTGACTCAATGTATATAGTTATTATCGAGTACTTATTTGCTATGTTCAATTAATGTTTAGGATAAAAGCTTATATACTATATTTCTCTTCAAAGGCAATATGGAGATGAAGTGCTGATACATGATGAGTAAACCTATAATCGTAGGTCATAGGGCTAATACGTTTAGAGCTATTCATCGTTATCTAAAGCTAGGAGTTCCAGTATTAGAGTTTGACGTTAAAAGAAAGGATAATAAACTAATTCTCATGCATGGTATGATAGGGGAACCTGCATCTCTAACTGAGTCGCTTCTCCTAGAACTACACTATATTCTCTGTTCAGGTGATAGTATAGTTAAACATGTAACTTTAGAGGAGGCATTAGATATCATTAATGGTAAGGCTGGAGTATGGCTTGATATTAAGGATAGAGGTATAGAGAGCGATATAGTGAAAGTTATTGATAAAGTTAATTTTAAAGGGCCAATTTATGCATCATCTAAATACCATGCTGTAGTAAGAAATCTAAAGAAGGCAATGCCTGAAATAATCGGTGCTATAACACTCAACGAGCAGCCTGTAGACCCTATAACTCTTGTAAAGAGAGCTAACGCCGATATGGTGTCTATTGAGCATACATGTGTTGATAGAGAATTTATCGAAATACTACATAAAAACAGTATCGGCGTTGCTGTATGGACTGTTAATCAAATTAGTGAAGCAGAAAAGCTGATTAGTATGGGTGTTGATGTTATCATTACCGATAAACCTGATATAATACTTAAAGCTCTAGGTAAACGTATACCAAAATCCAATACGCCATTCTTCCAATCAATACTACTTTTACTTACAAGTATTATTGTACTAATTTATTGTCTCTACGGAGTAAGTGATTTAGAGAGCGTTGTTGGATATTATAGCTTCTGTGATGAACCCTACTAAATAATTCGTTTATACATAGGCTAACTATACTTCTGAAATGTATTTCCCATATTCACCGCTCTCTTCACCCCCTATATCTGGTGTTCTCCATCCCCCTGGACAGCCATTACCTAGCCTTATAGGCTTGCTTAGTCTACTTAAGAGTACTACTCTACTGGGTATACTTTCTGAGACTACTGGGTATCCTGTCTCCTCTGATACCATTTTTGCAAACTCTCTAACATCCTTATGCTGTGGCATAGCTTCTCTCGGTAATCTCTTAGTTGATGTACCCACATGCATGTAGGCTTTAATCTCAATATATGTTGGTTGAGCTATTTCAACTAGTTTTGCAAAGCCCTTTGCATCTTCAGGTCTCATATTGATACCTTTCATTACGGTTATTCTCATAACGACAGGGCAGGAGAGTGTTGGTATGAGCTCGAGGGTTTTCATAGTTAATTCCCAAGCTCTAGGAACTAATGGCATATTTAGTTTTTGATACATCTCCTTATTGTATGCTTCAAATGATACGTAGAGCTGGCTAGGTTCCTCCTCAAGAGTAGCTATAACATCTGGTCTTACAGCTCTAGTAACAACAAATGTTGTGAAACCTCTCTTATGAAACTCCTGTATTAACTCACTAAGTCTGGGGTATAGTAGTGGCTCACCAACAAGACTTATAGCGGCATGTTTTGGATTCATAGCTTCCTCTAGGAGTTTACGATTAACCTTAGGGTTACCCTTATATCCTGAGAGTATTCTCCTCTGCTCTTCAATAGCTTTTTCAACTATAAATTTGGGGTCGTCAACTACTGGTAGTTTTGTTTCATCCCAGTTTATACCTATATCTTGTGGTCTAAGTCTCCAACAATGTATACATGCATTCCAACACCATAGGATAGCGGGAGACATTTGAAGGCATCGATGAGTTTCAATACCATAGAACTTACATTTATAACAGAATCTACCCTCAGTTAGAGCTGCATGTAGCCAATGACACTTCTTAACAGCACTATGATGCCCCACAATATGATACTTCTGCTTTCTAAGTATCGCAAAGAGTACTTTATAAGGATCTTCCTTTGCCTCCTCTAAATCTATCTTAACCTTCTTCCTACGAACCATTACACTAAACCCACTTAATATATGGTTTACTTCAGACTAATAAAGCATTATAACATTATAACAATGTGATTACGTCCTTTATAAGAGCCGGTTTAGAAGGAGTATTATAGGGATATGGAGACTACGGATAAGATACCCTTCTCTTACTTAAGGTTACTAATGTTCATTTTTGTTTATTTTAAAATTGAAATTGTATCAGACGATGTAATGACATATAGGGTGTAGAATGTAACAATGTATATGGTATAATACATTTAACGATTATATTTAAGGAGTATGAGACTTAGGTATTACCGGTTAAACGGTAAAGTATTACTACCCATTCACTCTACTTATTATGGTAGCTATGGAAGTGAAGTGTTAAACTTTGAGTGGTGAGCTAGTTAACGCTTTAAGGAGGAGAGCTCGTAGTCTACTAAAGCATGCATATATATACTTAAATGATGGCGATTTTGACTTAGCATGTTATAATTGTCAGCAAGCATTAGAGTTATACCTTAAATCAATTATATATGAATTGTTTAGTGAGGAAGTAAAAACTTGTAGTCTTAGAGAACTTTTTGAAAAACTCTATGAAAAACTTAGAAGTACTGGTAGAGTTAGGGATGCGGAGTTAGTGGAGTCGCTAGTTGAAAACTACAAGAATGCCATATCAGGGTTGGAATGTGCAAATATAGATGCAAGATACGGTATGAAACCATACGATAGAAGGGACGCCATTAACTCCATAGAAGCTGTTGAGCAAATTATTGAAAAACTTGAGAAAATAAGGAGAAGAATACTAACTTAAAGCCAATATAGAATATGGAAAACACTATCCACATGTAGTAGTGTGAAATAGCTTTAAGTTATTGATAGAAATGTATGGTCAGACGGTCCGTGAATACTTCATCCCCTAGTCTGGGTCTTTGCCGTTCTTCCAGTCATCCCGGAGATAATTATCTTGTTTGGTTTAATAAGTTTAGCGTTGATTAAGTCGCTACTTAAGATAAGTAAAAATGTTAATGCATGGTGCGGCGATGACAACCCTGTATCTTCTAACTCTTTCTCTTAATTATAGCTAGTATTATGGCAGCTACTAAAACTACTATGATTGCTATTATAGCCATCGTATGTACTGGTATTTGGAGCGTAGGTTTTGCTGTAGGTGTTGGAGAAGTTGGTGGAGTTGAGACTGGAGTTATAGGTTTAGGTGGCGTAGCTGTAGGTGTTATTGTTGGTGTTTCTACTTTTGCTACTAATGTAAATTTAATACTGTATTCTCCCGGTTTATCAAAGAATACTACTAGTCTACCCCTTTCTATGGTGATTCTCCCTTCAGGTGTATAGTATAGTATGACTGTATCATGTGGTAGTATAATTTTACATTGTGATCTAGGTTTTACCCTTAATTCCCAAATTCCCCTCTCCGGTAGATATTTTAGTAGATTCTTAGCCTCATAGACTATGTTTACTTTTGAAGAGTTTAGCGGATATACTGTTATATGTGTACCGTTATAATCATAGGGTAGTGGTGTACCATTTTCATCAAATACTAGTATTGAGTATTCCTCAGGCTTACCATCTGGAATTAATGTTACCATCATTTTACCCTTAGCTTCAATAGTTAAATGGACTACAACTACTGTAGGATATACTGTGTAGACAGTACTCCCCACTAGTAACATTAATATTATTGTGAATGATAATAGACTTGTCATAGCCTAATACCCCCACGTTATGACTTGAAATATATCCTTTAAAACTGTTATTACCGGTAAGTCTGGTTAAAAGGTGTTTCATTAGTGTTTCACCAGTTTTTCAAGGTAAGGTTTTCTAAAAATACCTGGATACAACTTAGTTAGGGGATAGTGTACATGGGTATAGGTAAACTTATATCAACGTTTATAATGTTACTAATCATAGCTAATATACTCTCAACCACTATAGCAACTATACCAGTTGTACAAGTTAGAGCTACACCAGTTGAAGCTAGTGAGGTTGAAATATTAATAGTAAATATTGAAAAAGTACTAGCAACTATAAAGTATAGGTTAATCCTTCTAGAAAGAGAGGGAGTTACTATACCGCCTAATGTTAAAAAGGGAGTTAACGAAATCACTAAACTATTGTCTATAGTTAGAGAGAAGTATCGTGAGGGAAAATTTGATGAAGCTAAGAGGGTAGCGTTAAGGGCATTAGAGATAGCATGTAATATTATTGAGAGAACACCGATACCTAGAGAGTATAGTGAATACTTAGAAAGGGTTATAGTTGAATCTGATGTTAAGGGCGTACTTGTCCTAGTAAACATTCTAAATAATACACTTGTTAAGGTATTAGACTACATCGATAATAAAACTGTAATAGAAAACATAATGTATACAATATTTAAGGTAAAGGAGATACTTGAAACTGCACTTCACATTGTAAAGGAGGAGCCTAAAAGAGCTAGAGAGATCGTACGTGTAGCACTACTAAATGTAAGTCGTACACACATAATGTTGAGAAGTGTAGCTGAAAGTGTAGGTATAAAGAGGATAGAAAAGATAATTAGAGCTGAAAGTACTATACTAGCAAGAATACTAGATAAAATTACTTCACTAGAAAGGAAGGTGACAGAATTAAAGGATATAGCTAGAGTTGATATAGCTCTATCTGAATTAGAGAAAGCAGAGAAACTTATAGATAGAGTAGTTAAAGAGGCCGAAAAGATAGGTAGAGTAAGATCATTTAGACATGCATTTAGTCTACTAGAAAGTAGTCTTAAAATGATTAGATCAGTAAAGATCATAAGTAGTATAAGGGGTAATGCTATAGAGAAGACTATTGAAGTACTTGAAGACGAGAATGTAATTGGTATTGCTAGAGCAATACTAGCACAAGCACAAGCATTAGAAAAAGCATTAACAGGTTTAAAGGTAGCTGTTGAACATATACCAATTATACCCTCAGACGTTAAAAAGAACATAACTATGGTTATTGATGAAGCTAAAAACCTAACACAAAAGATTAGAGACCTAGTAGGATACATTCTAGTAGGAGATTTCGATAATGCTTCAAAGATACTAGAAGATCTAAAAGCTGAAGTAAAGAAAATACAACTAACAATATCTAGTATTGAGGAGGAGTTAAAAGCTACACCAGGACCCCATATAGGTATCTTAAAGTCAATTAAGAACATCATAATAAGACTTGTTGAACGTGTAGAGCAACTTACCAAGAAAGTATTAAAGGTTGAGAAAGAAGTTGAGAAGGAGCTATATAGAGAGGAGCTTATAGAGGAAGCTAAAGAGATAATTGAGGAGGCTATTGAACACTTCGATAAAGTAATAGATGAGCTAAAAGAGCTTAAGGAGGAGTTAATTGTACTAGCTAAAGAAGCTAACACTACTGATAAGGTTGAGGTATACATAGAAATAATAGATAAGGCGTTAGAGAAGCTAGAACAACTTAAAGATAAAGTCAAATCCCTACTAGAAAATGTAACTAACCCAATACGTATACTTAGAGAGGTAGAAGCTGCACTTAAAGAGCTACACACTACTAAAGAGTATACTGAAACTAAGGTCACAGATTTTATATTGATAGTACGTGATATAGTATTAGATAATATACTTTCAACTCTCTTGATTAGTGAAAGCCTACTTAAACAAGTTAATGTTACAAGGGATGAACTGAGGGAGTTAATGGTTATAATTAAGGAGCTAAAAACATTAGCTAAAATGCTTAAGGAGATTCCTAAAGACTGTTTTGAAGCAATAAGGTTACTCAGTAGAGTTATTGAGGAAGCTAATGAGCTAATTAAAGAGTTGAAGGAGAGGATTAAGGAGATAGTAAGTGAAGTAATTGAAGAAATTATAGAGGCTGTTGAAGAACTTCTAGAAAGAATAGCCAGGTTAGAGGGAGAGTTGGAAACAGTAGTAAGTGAAGTATCTACTATAGTGAAGATACTTAATGTAACAATAGATATGAGTACTCTGGAAGAACTACTGGTTAAACTTAAACTGTTAAAGGAGAAACTATCAAATATAACATTAATAGTTAATATTAATACTACTGAAGCACTAACACTTCTAAATGAGGTTAGAAAGGAGTTAGAAGAACTGCTAAAAGAGTACGAAAAAGAACTAACTACAATAGTTAATCAGGTAGTTGAAAAGGTAAAAGAGTATATAAATAGTGTTATAGAGGAGCTTAGAAACCTAAGTGTAAAAGCAGAAAAAGCTGAACTAGATGAAATAGTTAAACTAGTGAACTCAGCTATTGAAAAGTTGAATAGAGCTCTAGAGAAACTTGAAAAGCTAAAGGATAAACCCACTGCAATACTTAAACTTGTAAGAGAGATTTTAGAGGAAGTTAAAGAAGTAGTAGAAGACGTCAAAGAGGATATTAAGGAAGCGTTGAAGAACATTCTTGATGAAATGAAGGATAAACTATTGGATTTGAAGAGTAAATTAGAGGAGTTAAAAGATTTAATTGTTAGAGTGTCGATAAAAGTTAATGCAACAGATGATGTTGAGTCCGAGGTAAGGAAGTTAAAGGAACTAATAGATAAGATTAGCCAGCTAGCTAAGAGTATCGAAAGAGTAGAAAATAAAACTGAAGTACTTATCGACTTAGTAATATTAGTTAGGAATGAAATAGCAAAAGTTAAGACAATTGAAGCTGAAGTATCACATAATGTAACAGTTAAAATTAAAGATAAGATTCTTGTAAATATAGAAGTGCTGTTTAAGAAGGTAAATAATACAATAACTTTAACTGTAGATATATCAACTATATTGAATATAACTACTATTGAAGAGTACATAAAGAGTTTAATGGGTGTAAGGGAGTGCCTAGAGAACCTAAAGAGTGAAGTAGAAGAGTTACCAGTTAATGCTACTACTGCATTATCAATACTGGACACTATTGCTGATAAACTTCTAGAATTACATGTAAAGTTTAAGGAGGAATGTAAAGAGTTAAAGAGTAAACTAGTAGATGAAGTTGAATCTAGAATATTAAAGGCATTAGATAAACTAGTCTACTACTGGAATGAACTAGAGAAGCTCTATAAATGTATTAATATAACTGACTATACCGAACTAGAAGAGTTGAAGAAGGTAATTGATAAGCTAAAGATACTAGCAAGGAAGGTTAAGAAGGTATTGGAGCTTGAAATTGAAGAAGCACTAAAAGAGTTAAAGAGTATAGCAGAGGATATGAGGGATTTAGTTAGTATAGGCTTAGTTACCGCTAGAAAGGGTGTAGATAAAGTTATAGACTATCTAAAGGAGACACTTGAAAAAGCTAAAGATGAACTAAATAGAGGTAAAAGCGAACTAGAAGAATTAGGAAAGATAGTTGACATAGAGAAGGTTAAAAAAGTAATAGATACTGCACTAGACCGTATAGAGGATATTAAGAGTAAACTGGATGAAATATCTAAAATGGATCTAGATAGTGCATTTAAGGAGTTAAAGACTGTCATTAGCATCTACATCGATAAAGTTAGGCCATTAATTGATAAGGCTAAGCAAATTATAGTTAGAGCTAGAAAGTGTCTTGAGAAGCAGATAGTAAAGTTGTTTGAAAACTTAAAGAAGACATTTAAAGCGTTGAATGAGACTATTGAGAACATTATCAACCTTGTGAAAGTTGCAAAAATTATACCTGAAGATGAGAAGTTAGAAATTATAGAGGGTTTAGAGAAAGTACGTAAACTTATTGCCAAGTCTATAGAGAAGGTGAAAGATAGTATTGTATATATATTGGAGGGTGAGCTTGAAAAAGCTAAAGCAAACATTAGCGAAGCCGAAAGCTATATGGATGAAGCTAAAAATGTGATTAGTAAAGTCTCATCAAAACTAAGTAAGTTTATGAGAGAACAGAGTATTATGTTAGAAAAGACTTTCAATGCATGTATGGAAGCATTAAATAAGATAATTTCAGCCATTAACTCAATAATTGAGGAATTATCGAAAGAGAAGTAAACACTTCCTCTATCAAATTATTTTAAAACTATTTTTTCTCTTTCTTCACCTTAACAATAAGCTTTCCTGAGACTCTTTCAACCTCTATATAGCCTAGTTTTTGTAATTTCCGAACTCTTCTCCAAATAGTACTTTTAGGTACATTTAGTAGTTTTGTGAGTTCACTTAGTGATATAGCACCTTTAGTTTTCACCATGTCTATTATTTCTCTATCTCTCTCATCAAGTATGCTTTTACTTATAGTTAGCGATGACAATCTTCTCTTCCTCAAGTAGAGTATTATTATTACTAAGAGTACTGTGATAGCGGGGATTACCATTATCTTTAATAGGTTGTCTAATGGGTACGCTTCTTCAAGTTTTAGTTTTGCCGGTGTTATAGTATTCGTTGGTGTTCTTGTAGGTGTTAGAGTTAAGTTAGTTACTGGTATAGTTTGTGTAGTTCCTTCAACTTTCCCAATGACTTCTTTAACTGGTATAGCTAAGGTAAAGTAGACTCTATATTCTCCACAACTACTGTAGTGTAGTATTATTCTTCCATTTTCCGCTCTAATTTGTGGATTACCATCATACTTTAATAGTATAGAGTTTTCTGGGAGAATTACCACTGGTGGTAAGAATGGTTTTATATGAAGTATCCAAATGCCATTAGAGTACGAAACTAACTCTTCCGTCATATATATTAGTGTTATTCTAGTTGAGTTTAATGAGTATATTATTATACTAGTTTTATTATGATCGTATGGTAATGGTAAACCATGTTCATCAAGTACGATGATACTTTCGGGCTTAACCTCCCCCTCAAGAGGTAGAGTAATTTTAAGTTTTTCGTGTAATCTTAATATGATAGTTACTAGTACTGAACCGTTATAGTAAGTATTGTATAAAATACTACCATTATAATACTCAGTAAACCCATATACTATGTAGGTGTAGTTAAAGTTTTGATGTAATATGTAGGAGCATATAGCTATTAAAACCAAGAGTACAGTTAATAATAATGCACTTCTAATTTTAACCACTTTAGTGGAGTAGACTAGATACCTCACTAATAAACCCCTAATAGCTACTTCATATAGGGTTAGCTATACCTCTAGAGTT
>DQVH01000087.1 GCA_015661855.1 Desulfurococcales archaeon | reverse complement strand
GGCTGTATACCTATCCTACGTAACTCCTGAACACTATGTTGTACAGGTTTTGTCTTCTGTTCACCTGTAACCTCCAGTATTGGTACTAGTGCTACGTGAATAAACATTGTATTATCGAATCCCTCCTCAATTCTCATTTGCCTAGCTGCTTCAAGAAATGGTAGTCCCTCAATATCACCTACAGTACCCCCTATTTCAACTAGAGTTACATCTGCTTGAGATAGTTTAGCTACCTCTCTAATCCTCCTCTTTATCTCATCAGTTACGTGTGGTATTATCTGAACACACTTACCTAGGTACTCTCCTCTCCTCTCCCTCTCAATAACACTCCAGTATACTTGACCTGTAGTGATATTGTGTTTCTTGGTTAAAGTTATATCTAGGAATCTCTCGTAGTGTCCTAAGTCTAAATCTGTTTCACCACCATCATCTGTTACAAATACTTCTCCATGCATATAGGGGTTCATTGTACCAGCATCAACATTTAGATATGGATCTATCTTTATAACAGTTACATTATATCCTCTAGCCTGTAGTAGTTTAGCTGCTGAAGCAGTTACAATACCCTTACCAACACTAGAGAGTACACCACCAGTAATGAAGATATACTTCACCACTAATGCCACCCACACTAAAATGTTGATATAACTTCCCACTTAAAATTTTTAAGATGAAAGACAATATGTAGATGGGGGATCCATGTCCAGTAGTTCTGAAAGGAGACTTTGTAAAGATAGAAGGTATCTCCAGGTAGCACTAGATGTAGTAGACTTAGATAGAGCATTAAGGATAGCCAGAGAAGCTTATGATGGTGGAGTAGACATAATAGAGGCGGGTACACCTCTAATAAAGAGTGAGGGGTTAAGAGCAGTTAGAGTTTTAAGAGAGAACTTCCCCGACACACTAATACTAGCTGATATGAAGACTATGGATACAGGATTTCTAGAGGTAGAGTTAGCAGCTAAAGCAGGTGCAGATATTGTAACTGTTCTTGGAGTAGCAGACGATCAAACAATAATTGAAGCGTTAAAGGCAGCTAGAAAATACAATATCTACCTAGAGGTAGACCTAATAGCACATCCAAGTCCAATCAAGAGAGCTATTGAAGTTAAAAAGCTAGGTGCTGATATAATCTGTTTACACATAGGTATAGATGTTCAGAGAAAACTAAAATTCACAATTAAGGATATGTGTAGCCTTATAGCATTAGTTAAAAGAGATATTGGCGAATACATAGCTGTAGCTGGCGGTATAAATGCTGAAACTGTAGGAGACATAGTATTAGCAGGAGCAGACATTATAGTTGTAGGCTCAGCTATAACGAAATCACAGAATCCTAAAGAGGCAGCAGCAATAATAAAGAATCGTATAAGGGAAGTATTGGAGGGGAAAGTTCACCCCTAAACACTATTTTATGTAGCCATTAGTTCACCACCTCCGAATATACACTTGCTTAGTACCATTGGTCATCGAATAGTTACTCTACGGCTCATGGGTATGGGGGTTAGAACTTTGCAGCTACATTAGCTTACTACGAGTGGATATCAGTATACTTCAAAACAAGGTAATATACAGGAATACATGATAGTATGGGATTCTCTACGCATCTCAGATACTCTAGTTAACGGTATAATTGAGTAGATTCCTTTTTAAACTATACAGTATTTTAACAGTAAATATGGCTAAGTAGAGGTAGAACGGCGATTTAATAGTAAAGTTCTCATAGAAGACGTTAGGAGGTTGAAATGATGATTCTAACAACGATAATACACATTATAGTATATGCTATAGTTGGATTAATACCAGTATTGTACAATTACTACTTTATAAAAGATAAGGTTAGAAAGCTTAGAAAATTCTATCTCGATAGGCTGAGAAAGCATAGTGAGGAACTCCGTAAAGTTCTTAAGAATGGTGTTAAGTGTAAACCATCCTCTACACCTACTACACCTAGTTATAGAGGAGTTGGAGAACATAAAGTAGTTACTACTGTTTACAGTTGTAAAGCACCGATATCTCAGGAAACTAGTACTTTAAGTACACATCAGGACTATATACAGCCCTACACTATAACCTTAACTAGCCATGTAAGTTCCCCCCTAACCACTACTACACATCAACAAATGAATGAGAATACTCCAACAAACCCCCACTACGTCATACTAATTATTACCGATAGGAATACAATACTAAATACAACAGTGATATCAAATATCATATCAAGTATACCCCAAGTACTAGCACAAGTTAATAAAGTTCAAACAGGGTATGTAGGATCCAATGAAGCTAAAACAGTATAGCCTTATAAAGTATATAGGTCCAGGCTTTATATCAGCTGTAGCAGGCTTAGAGATAACAAATATTGGTAGTTTCTCATATGTAGCATCTCTATACGGATTTAGAATACTATGGGCTATAGTATTCGCTATAGCGGTTACAGCGTTTTTTCAACAACTAGCTGTTGAAGTAGGTGTATGTAGAAGGAGGGGGATAGTAGCTGAAGCTAGAGGGAGTTTAGGTAAAACATTTACACTATTCATGATGATTACACTATACATTTCAAATATGTTAACAGCAACTCTAAACATTGCAGGTGCAGGTATGGCTATAGAGGCTTATACTGGTATGCCATGGTATATTATTGGACTTACATTCACAACGTTAGTGTGTGGTATCATAGTTAAAAGAAACCATAAGAGAGTAGGGAGAATACTAACAATCCTCAGTGTAACACTAGCTATATACATAGTACTAGCTTTAGAGCATATCGTGGAGAAACCAGAAATACTACTCAATATACTTGAGGGCATATTTATACCACACTTTGAAGTGAGTAGAGATTTCATTCTAGACTTCCTAATGATACTTGGAGCAGCTGCTGCACCATACTCAATAATATTCAATGTATCATCAGTACTGAATAGATCTATCTACGAGCTACCTGAAGAAATAAGGGACATAATCTTAGGACTTATATTTACAAGTATTTCAGGTGTATCCATAGCAATAGCATCAGCAAATCCGGTTCTTAGAGTAGATACAATTTACGAAATAATATTAGTTTTGAAGAGCATTAAACCTATATATGCAGTATTATTCATTATAGGCTCTACATCGTCAGCACTACTTTCAACACTAGCAATAATATTATGTAACACTTACATTCTATACGAGTATAAAGGTTACAATATTATCTGGGAGGATGTTGTATACACTAAGAGGTATAGATCCCAAGTTGCACTATCCATACTAACTATAATCTGTATAATGTTGGGTTTAGGCTTACTATACGATATGTCGGTAAAAGTCTACATGGTTATGTTGAAGCTTGCATCTATATCGACAAGTTTTGCCTCATGGATACCCTGTGTAATAATTGTAGTAGCGTACTGGAGTATTAAGGAGTTTAAATCCATATTTATAAGGGTTATATCAGTCCTACTAGTGTGCTTCCTAGTAGTAGCAAATATTATTGGGCTTATTAGTGTAGTATATAGTTAAAGCTACTTTAACATTAACTCCTCATACTCTTTAACATATCTAACTGAGTGCTTTAAGTCTATGAATAGTTTACGAGCCTCTCTTACCTCCTCAACATCAACTCTAATTTTACCCTTACTTCTAGCTATTTGTCTAGCTGGCTCCATAAGCTGTACAGCATATCTAAGACTAGACTCAACACCTATCTTAGTTAACTCCTCTAAGGCTTCATCTGATAGTATAACGTTTTCTGCACTAGCTCTAATCTTGAGTATCTCCCTAATCTCCTCAGCAGTATATGGTTTAGTTGGTATAATTAGTAATCTATCCAGTAGATCTAACGGTATACCGTGGGGTGACTCTATATCTGTACCTCTAATCTTAGTTATACCCCTATTTGTTGCTAGTATTATTATTGGTGCAAGTTCACTCTCCAT
>DQVH01000103.1 GCA_015661855.1 Desulfurococcales archaeon | reverse complement strand
GTAATCTTTTGGGGTGTTTAGGCTATGATATATGATAGACTTGGTCCTGGAAGGAATCCTCCAGATGAAGTATATGTTGTTATAGAGATACCTATGGGCGGCTATGTTAAGTACGAAATTGATAAGGAGACTGGTATAGTCTTAGTTGACAGGATACTATATACTTCAATGGTTTACCCATTCAACTATGGATTTATACCTGCAACATTAGAGGAGGATGGTGATCCAGTAGACGTACTAGTATTAAGTTATGAACCACTACATCCAGGAACAGTAATACCGGTTAGACCGGTAGGAGTACTAGTAATGGAGGATGAGGAGGGACCAGATAGTAAAATAGTAGCAGTACCAAAAGACAAAATAGATCCAAGATTCAAAAACATAAGAGACGTAAAAGACATACCAGAAGCAGTAAAGGAGAAAATAAAACACTTCTTCGAACACTATAAAGAACTAGAACCAGGAAAATGGGTAAAAGTAAAAGAGTGGCTAGGAGTAGAGGAGGCAAAAAGGAAAATCAAAGAAGCAATAGAAAGATATAAAAAACAAAAACACCAAAAGTAATTTCCACATAAAACTCTCAGCAATTAACATGAAAAACTCAACATTTAAACGAATAGCTAAACCACACAATCAAATACGTAACCACGGTAACCCACCGTAAACTCACAAGACATAGGGAGTAAGAATATTCTCCATTTTTTCCTTAACCCAGCACACACTAGATAGAAAACAAACATCAGAACATGATAGCGAATATTCTATACGGTGAAAAGAATGAGCAAAAAGAGAATGAAAAAGACAATAACCAAAATACTAAAAGCCATGGGCACATCACCAACAAGAGGAGACGATAACTCAGACTGCCCATTCATTTTCTAATGCCTCAACTTAGCAATTCACTAAATAAATACCTCATTCATTCCAACACATTTTTACATTCCAGTTCCAGCTAATTCTCACCTACAAATAATAAGACTTTTCAAACACTAAGTATTTTCATTATAGTGGATACATACATGAGTGTGCTTGATAAGAGTACTGTACTGAGACGGAGGCTTCTTGAGTTTACTCAGATAGCTGATAGTACAACACTCAAAATCTTAGAATTCCTTCATACACAAACTAACGTTAAAGCAATATATGATGTACCATCAAAACTTGGTATACCGAGTACCTCGTTTTGGCGTAGAATACGCTCCCTGCGAAGAAAGGGTATAAAATTCACAGTAGTCTTAGATGAGAAGAGAGTGGGTCTCTCTAAAATAGGGTTCTTTCTATATGACGTCTACATACCATTAGAGAGTATACCGTGGAAACACTGGTATAACGTTCATATCTTAAGCTCTATACCTTCCGGAACATATATACTATACTATTATCCAATAATGTATGGTTATAGGTTTATCCGAGATGAAATAGCTAAACTTAGTAAGCGAGAGAAAACAGGCTTCTTAACCATAGATTGTACTCATGTATTTCTTTGTCAACCCCGCTTTACAAAATATTTTGATGTAGAAAGGGGTAAGTTTAAGTATTTATGGAAGGAGTGGATTAGTGAAGTTAAAAGAATTCTTGAAGATGATAACTGTGTGAGAGAGGAGGATGAATGTAAACATGTATTTGATGTTGTGTGTAGGGATACTCCAAGGGATTGGATTGACCTGCTGATACTTAAGGAGCTTGAAATAGATGCTTTTCAAACTTTTAGTGAGATAGCTAAGCATCTACATACTAGAACGTGGATTATTAAGTACCATTACTATCGTCACATTCTCCCTGAGGGTATTATTAAGGGTATTATACCTAAATTATTATATGTGGATTTAACTAATGCTTATACGGGTGCAATTATTTTTAGGAATAGGTGTATTTTTGGGTTTAGGTTGAAGATGTTTATTGACTTTTTAACTCAGTTACCGTTTGTTTGTGCTGCTTCTCTTTCTTCTGATTTACGTACTTTAAGTCTTCAGGTGGCTGTACCTTATGATGAGCTTATTGGGTTCTTTCGTTTTAGGGGGTTTTTGAGGAAGTATTTTGATGTTGTTTTAGAGTTTAACTATCATTATAGATATTTTAGTAGGAGTACTCTACCTCATACTAATTATAATCCTTATACTGGTGTTTGGGTTAAGGAGCCTAGTGAGGTTACTGAGGTTCTCGAGGGGAAGCTTGGTGAAGGCGGGGGTTCATAGGAGTGATGGTACATGAGGGTCTTGAGTTTTATCTAAATTTTTCTTGACCTCAGCATTTCAAGATAGAGTAGGTATAAATTATTTTTATACGCATACTTTACACGAGTGAGCTAGAAATGGCAGAGAGTACGTCTGGTATGGGTTTCAGAGGGGTTTTAGAGGTTATTGATGAACTTCTTAGGGATAGAGGTGTTGATCCTTTTACTCGTAGTTTACTAGCTTATCTTATGCATAAAGCTAGTGTTGATAGAGGTAATAAGCTTTACCTACGCTTACTAATGTATGTTGCTAGTAAGTGTGGTCTCTGCAGTTACAAGGTTACTTTAACACAGGAGGAACTAGACACTCTCAGGAGAATTGAGATTGAGGTTAAGGAGTATTTCAGTAAAAACCCTAATGGTATGCCTATAATTAATAGTAGGAGATATAGTGTAAAGTTTAACCTCTACATCGAAAATGTACTACCACTCAAAATCACCGAAACTACTATCCCAAATAGTATTATCTACGGGAATGAAGACATTAAAAATGCCTACAATAGAAAACACTTACACTTTTACCTAATATAATTCAAAAAGCGTTTAGTGTTTACTGAAGGTTACATACCACTAGGGTTACTATTAGGTTTAACCGCTTTAACTCGTCCAATTCTATATGATCTTAACCTTCATGATGTACTGCTCTGCATATTATATGAATACATTTTTAAGTCTTTAGGGTTTTAGCTTAAAGAGTATTACTCTCGAAATAGTTTCACTAAACCCCCTCCGTAGTATACTTCCCATAATCCTTTTAAAAGTCATGGAAGTGTTAATGCACGTCTACGTCTGAGGGTAAATTGTATTTTAGCTATTCTAGGGTGTTAATGTATGGTTGAAAGGGAGAGAGTGTATGTGAAGGCTGAGAGTGGAGTTGATAGGGAGAGAGTGTTTGTAAGTGTAGTTGCTGATTTAGTGTCTAAATATATTAGTGAGAGTAGTTGGGAGGTTAAGGAGAACGCTAATGTTAATCGTAGTTTTACTGGTCTTGTACACTTTGTTACTTTAGAGTCGTTTAAGAGGTACTCGTTAGAGTATGTTTATAGGTTTGAGGGTAAGTATCATAGGGATGGGTATATTCATATTCACGATCTACCATACTCTCCATTCGTACCCTACTGTGCTGGTTGGAGTTTAGAAAAACTATTAAGAAAGGGTTTAGTCACACCAACTGTTATTGCTAAACCTGCTAGACATCTCGACTCAGCTGTAGACCATATAGTAAACTTTCTCACTGCTGCTCAGCATGAGTGGGCTGGTGCACAAGCTTTTAGTAATGTAGATTTGTATTTAGCAGCATTTGTTCGTGAGGATGGTTTAGGAGGAGACTATCGTAAAGTTAAACAGCAGGTTCAAAGACTAGTATACAATTTAAACTTTCCAACACGTGTAGGATCCCAAATGCCATTTACTAACTTCACATTCATACTAGACACTGTACCTAAGATACTAAGGGAGAGGAGAGCTGTTATTGGTGGTGTATTTAGGGAACCTCTAGAATCATATGTTGATGAAGCTATAAACGTTGTTAAAGGCTTTATAGAGGTATACTTAGAGGGTGATGCCATTGGCCAGCCATTTACATTCCCTATACCAACACTAATAGTTACTAGGAATTTCGATTGGAATGAGAGAAGGTGGGGCGACTTATCCTATAGAATATTTGAGTTGGCAGCAAAGCGTGGAACATTTTACTTCCTAAACGGGGTTAACGGTGTAGATCCTACAGCTGTATTCTCAATGTGCTGTCGACTGACAATAGATAGAATTAGAGTTGCCAAGTTAAAATCGGGTATTAGTTTAAAGCTTAAACCTGAAATAAAAGAGCATACTTGTATTACAAGTGATCATCTTGGAGGTACCTGGGCTATACCTGATGAGACTGGTAGTATAGGTGTAGTAACAATAAATCTTGCTAGACTAGGATATCTAGCTCGAGGTGATGAGAGTAAACTCTATACACTATTAGATGAGCTACTTGAAGTTGCAAGAATACACTTAAAGAATAAGAGGGAGAGACTCACAAAAATACTAAAATCTAATAGTATAAACCTACCTATAACAAGATTCTATCTTGGAACATACGATAACCACTATAACACTATAGGTTTAACGGCAATGCCCGAGTTTGTAGCTAACTTTCTACAGAACCCAAAACTCTGGTTTGAACCTTCAAAGAGAGATCTATTAGAGGTTGTGGGGATCTACAAGAAGCTATTAGAACACATACATAGTAGAATAGGCGAGTTTGAGTGTGAAGATGGAATGCTATATAATGTTGAAGAAACACCAGCTGAGGGTGCTGGTACAAGACTTGCACTAGTAGACTATACGATGTTTAAACGTGAAGTTGAGAATGGAGAGTTCTTCATACCAGGCGTCGAGGATCACCCATACTATAGCAATAGTATTGTACCATACTATGCTAACATACCTTTACATAGGAGAATTGAAGTTGAAAGTGAAATTCAAAAATACTTTACTGGTGGTGTAATGATGCATATATTCCTAGGTGAAGAAGCTGATCCAGAGGCTTTAAAAAAGCTAACATACAATATAATTTGTAACACTAGGATAATCTACTTTAGCTACACACCAGCACAATCAATATGTAGGAAGTGTAGGTGGAGAGCAGTTGGAGTGTACTGGGAGTGCCCCAAGTGTGGAAGTGAAACAGACGTATGGTCTAGAATAGTAGGATACTATAGACCATTGAAAAGCTGGAATCCAGGAAGACAATCAGACTTTAAACATAGAATACACTATAGAGTTTAAGAAAACACTTTAACATTAAATAGCTACGGTATATTTTCTAGGTAAGCATTTTTAGTGTTAGAGGGTACTATAGTAGCTTGGATGTTAGGCTATGGATAGACTACTTATATCGGAGGTTAGAGAGCTATCACTAATTGATGTTATAGGTAGTCCATCAATTGTTCTCTGGCTTCCATACTGTAACTTTAGATGTCCTTGGTGCCAAAATACACCTATAGTTAATGGTAGTATTGTTAGAGAGGTTACTGTAAACTATTTGAGAGAATTATTCTCGTCGGCTAAAGGGTTTATAGAGTATGTTCATGTTACTGGTGGTGAACCAACACTTCACAGTAGAGTATTAAAAATAATATATAAAGTGGCTAGAGAGTACAATTTAAAGACCAGTTTGAATACTAATGGTTCAAACCCTAACATAGTAAAATGCTTAATTAATAGTAATCTACTAGACCATATAGCTATAGATGTAAAAGCCCCTCTAGACAATAAAGCCTTGTATTCTAAAGTTACCGGTATACCATTAGATCTGGTTGACAGCATTATCTGTAGGATTAAGGAAACCATTAACTTAGCTTTTAAGAGTGGATTAGAGGTGGAGTTAAGGACAACTCTAATACCCGACTTAAACTCTAAACATGTAATTGCTATAGCTAAACATATAGCTCGTATAGTGGGTGAGTATAGATGTCATAGTAAATGTGTATACGTATTACAACAGTTTATACCATCTGAAACTGTAAGAGATTTAAAGTATAGACTTCAAAAACCAACACCAATTGATAAACTAGTTAGGGTTGGGAAAGAGGTTAAGGATAAGTATGGTTTAAGAGTGTATGTTAGGAGTTTAGATAAGGGTATAGTAAGATTATGAGAACTAACCATAAACAACTATTGAAACCTAGCACTCTTACAGCCTTTTCTCCAAACAATTCCACCATCGACTTTCCTAATTTCAAGTATTCTATGGAAGGGTATAATTCTATCACTTAACCTAATATACCATGACCCTACCTCAACTATATTTGAAGCCTTTATCTCGATAGATCCTATTTCGCCATCCACACTTCTATGAAGGATAGTGACAATATACTCTTC
>DQVH01000093.1 GCA_015661855.1 Desulfurococcales archaeon | reverse complement strand
CTTCAGGAAAAACATTAGTAGCCGAAATCGTAATGGCACATAAGATACTAAAAGATAAAATTAAAGCTGTATACCTAGTACCATTAAAGGCTATTGCATCAGAAAAATACAATGAGTTAAAGATGTATGAAGAGATAGGGTTAAAGGTAGCATTAACTACCGGAGACTACGATTCAGATGATGCATACCTAGGAGAATACGATATTATAGTTACAACTAATGAGAAAGCTGACTCACTACTAAGACATAAAGCTCCATGGTTTAGCAATGTAGGATTAGTAGTTATAGATGAAATACATTACATAGATGATGTAAAGCGGGGTCCAGTAATAGAATCGATAATTGCAAGACTTAAAACGTTAAGAAAGGATATACAAGTTATAGCGTTAAGTGCAACAATATCAAATGTAAGTGAAATAGCTTCATGGCTTAATGCAGAATACGTATATGATAGCTGGAGACCAGTAAAGCTCTTGGAAGGAGTATACTATAATGGTGAGATAGTTTTCAATACAGGTGATAGAAGGAGAATACATAGAAAATTTGATGACCCATTACTAGATTTAGTATATGATACTATAGTTAGTGGAGGTCAGGTATTAGTCTTCGTTAATTCTAGAAGTAGAGCTGTATCCCTAGCTGAAAAGGTAGCGAAGAAGGTGAAACCGCTACCAGGACATGGAATAGATGAATATATAGATTCAATACTTAAATCTAGTGAAGCATCAAAGCTAAATGAGAAATTAGCTAAACTCTTTAACTACGGAGTTTCATTCCATCATGCTGGATTAAGTTATAATCAGAGAAAGATAATAGAGAATGCATTTAGGAATAACATTTTAAAAGTTATTGTAGCAACACCAACACTAGCTGCTGGAGTAAATTTGCCAGCAAGAAGGGTAATAATATACGATTATACAAGGTATGAGCCAATTCTAGGTAGAGTATACATCAAGGTAATGGAGTATAAACAGTTTGCAGGTAGAGCTGGAAGACCAGGCTACGATAATATAGGAGAGGCGATACTGATAGCGAAGACTAGTAGTGAAGTAGAGTACCTACTAAACCATTATGTAAAGTCTAGTCCAGAGTCAATACTGTCTAAGCTAGCCTCAGAAAATGCTCTAAGGAGCCAACTTCTAGCATTAATAGCTACTGAACACGCAAAAGACGTTAACTCACTATACAAAATATTATCATATACACTGTACGCTAAACAGTATGGACTTGAAGAGGTTAAAAAGAAGATACCGCGGATTCTAAGCCTCCTTGAGGAAATGGAGATGATAAGAGTGCAGGATAGGGTAATAGAAGCTACAAGGATAGGAAGGAGAGTTGCTGAGTTATATATAGATCCACTCTCGGCTTACAAGATAATTAGGGGTTTACGTGTAAAAAGAGTGAATGTATCAGACCTCTCATATCTGCACTTAATATCTACAGTACCGGATATGATAAAACTACACATTAATAGGAGGGATTATGAGTGGCTAGAAAGAGTTCTAGATGAAAAGTATGATGAACTACTCATAGATGTATCTGATAGGGATGAAGTAAATGAGTATACAATATTATCTGAAATTAAAACTGCACTATTACTATATGACTGGGTAAACGAGGTACCCGAGGACGTACTAATGGAGAGATATGATGTAGGACCAGGAGACATACATAATATTATTGAAACTGCAGAATGGCTATTATACTCTACAATAGAGCTAGCTAAAATAATCCATGTAGAATATAGTGTATTAAGGAGATTAAATATACTACGTGAGAGAGTAAGATATGGCGTAAGAGAAGAACTATTAGAACTTACTAAACTGAAGGGTATTGGTAGAGTTAGAGCGAGAGCTCTATACAATGCAGGATATAGAACGTTAGAGGATCTCGCTACAGCACCAATAGAGAGACTGGTTCAGGTAAGGGGTATAGGTTTTGAAATAGCTAAGAGTATAAAGGAGCAGTTAGGTGTAAGTATAGAGGAGGAGTCATTGGAGAGAGCTAGAAAACTGGATATGAGGAAACCTAAAGGTAGAATTACAGATTATTTTTAGACCTGGTGGTACCATGATATATCTAGCTTTAGATGCAATCTTTGAAAAACATAAAACACCTATAGGACATCCAGAATCACCATTAAGAATAAGGAAAATATTTGAGGAGTATGAGAAGAGTCCACTCAAGAATAAAATAACGATAGTTAATGCCTCAAAAGCTTCTGAAGAGCATGTAATGCTAGTTCATAGCCCTGATCATGTAGAGTATATTAAGGCTTTATGTAGAGTTGGTGGAGGAGCCATAACCGCTGATACTAATGTTTCGGAGGAAACGTATGATGTTGCACTCTACGCTATTGGAACAACTATAAAGATGGCTGAATTAGCTTTAAAGAAGGGAGAGGGAGTATACTTTGCTGCTGTAAGACCTCCAGGTCATCATGCTACAAAAGATCTATCTAAAGGATTTTGCATATTCAATAATATAGCTATAACTGCAGAATATCTCAGAACACACCATAAAATAAATAGGATAGTCATACTAGATTTCGATGTACATCACGGTGATGGTACACAAAGTATATTTTATAGTGACTCAACAGTATTATACATCTCACTACATCAAGACCCACGTACACTATACCCTGGAACAGGTTTTCCTGAGGAAGTAGGATATGGTGAGGGTGAAGGATACACTATTAATATACCTTTACCACCAGGACTCTCATCAGACGGCTACTTAAGAGCTTTTAGTGAAATAGTGGAACCTATAGTGCAACAGTATAAGCCCGATGTAATATTAGTTTCAGCAGGTTTTGATGGACATCACGATGATACTATATCTGATATGAATTTACAGGTTGAAACATACTGGCATCTAGGAAAGAAAATATATTCGCTAGTGAAGGTGTGCTCAGTAAAAGCTGTAGTTAGTGTATTAGAGGGGGGTTATTCATTAAAATATATGCCTAAATCATTATTAAATTATATACTTGCTCCAGTAACTAGTGAGCCAGTATATAATGAGGGTAAACTACTATTACTTGAAAGCAGGAAGGCAGAGTTAAGGTTACAAAGATACCTGAATAGAGTACGTAAAGTTCTAAGTGAATACTGGAATTTAAGCTAAATAGCTCTCTTAGAATCTATATTTCCTCTAACATTCTTGAAATACTATCTATAACCCCCTTTAATCTCTCTTTAATAGAGTTAATTTTCTCTTTTAACTCCCTATTTTCTGCAAGTAGTCTATCTCTCTCCTTTATTATCTCTTTGAGTTCTTCTATAGGCTTATACAGTGTTAACTTTAGTGTTCCACTCTTCCATGAAACTACAGAATCTGCAATTTCGTATTCTATTTCAACACAAACAACATCTTCATCTCTTATTTTAAGCTCTTCAACTTTACTTTTCAATATATCCCTTAATGAATTGACCGCCGACTTTGCAGTTTCAACATCTAAACCTTCGATAATTAGGTGTCTATAAACTCTATCAAATAGGTGTTTATAGAGAAGTATTCCACTTGAAAATAGTGGCACTCTAAGCCACCCAGTATATGAAGGTTTGAATGATTTAATATTAACTTTACCTTCATAAACTCTTAAATACAACCTACACACATGAATACATCACAGGTGAAAATAGTTTATGGGTAAAACTAAGCTATCAGAGGAGATAAAGATAAAGGTGAAGGATAAGGAAATTGAGATAACAGAGGAGACACTAAATATTCTAAGAGAGTATGTTAGAACACCTATGTCACTAGAACAGTTAGCAGCAAAACTAGGTCTAGAGTCGTGGGAGGAAGCATACGAGTTAATAAAGAAAATACCAGCATGGCTGCTATGGACCCCACCAATACTATCAACAATAAGGAAGAGAGAGAAATAGAGAAAACTAAAAGAACCCACACTAACCTATAAAAATGTAGGTATCGGGGCCGTAGTCTAGCCTGGTAGGATGCGGGCCTGGGGAGAATTCCCCGCTGAAGGATATTATACCCCTGGAACGCCCGTGGTCCGGGGTTCAAATCCCCGCGGCCCCACCATAAACTATAAATAATTATAGTGAGCTTTCATCCCCGTATCAGACTTGTATTTTTAAACTCTATACTGTTAGAAACCTTGACAATTAAAATCATGGAGGTAAGATGATATTACAGTAGTAGTCGTAGATGAGAATAGGATTAGGGAGTTGGCATGCACTTTAAGCTTACTTGATATTAACTTCTATAGAAGACTTGAGCTATGTGATCCACAGTTTAAAGCTGTAAAGAGGCTATGTAGTGTGTGTTACCCCTATACAGCACCCTTACTAGCATCTCTAAATGCTCTTGTAAGTTATAGGCTTAACTGTAGAGGTGAGGAGTATTGGCGTGAGTTTGCCGATTTTACAATAGATTATTGTAAGAGTAAGACTATTAACACGTTAAGTGAGTGTGTTAAAGTGATAATTGAGTTTCTAAGTAAATCACAATGTAATACCTTATTCAGAAGATCAAAAATTAATAGACTATTGAGTGTTATTAGACATGGAGATGTTGATGCAGTTTACGTATGGAGATTATTTAGTAAGAATCCAGAAAACTATAGGGTGTGGCTTTCTAAACGTCTAAATGCGAATCCTAATGCTAAGACTATAGTTTTTGCTATAAAAATGTATTACTATGGTTGTAGGGCATGTCTAGATGCCGATTTAATATTGCCATACAGTATACCTATACCCGTTGACAAACGTATAGCATTAATCTCCTATACATCTAGAGTAATCTCTTGTACACATAATTGCAGTAACCCCGTAAACACAATACTTAAAAGACCAGGTATAGTTAGGAGGGTATGGAGTAGTATAGCAGAGTTATGTAGGGTACCGCCATTACATTTAGACTGTCTACTCTGGACTATTGGGGGATACGTATCTAAGAGCAAACATGTAGATGTAAACAGAGTAGTGGAAGAGCTATTAAGGCATGTAGGAGTAGAGTATAAAAGTAAGGTAATCCCTATAATTCAAGAGCTACTTAGTAGACCTCTATAAGTAGCGTGTTTCAGGTTACATTTATTACCTTGTAATGCTGATTTAAACAAGTTTAGGGTGTACTAGAGTATTGAATACAACACTATCGTCAAGTGAGATGGAACGTTATGATAGGCAAATTAAACTCTTCGGTGTAGAAGCTCAACTAAAACTAAAAAAGGCTAGAGTTATGGTTGCTGGTTTAGGTGGATTAGGATGTCCTGCAGCATTATATCTTGTAGCAGCAGGTGTTGGTAAGATTGTTCTTGTTGATAGAGAAAGAGTTGAACTTAGTAATCTTAATAGACAGATTCTACATTGGACTAGAGATATAGGTGAGCTAAAGGTAAACTCTGCAGCTAAGAAACTTAGAGAATTAAATCCTGAAGTAGACGTTGAGGCTATTCCAATAGAAATAAATGAAGATACGGTCTACGATTTAGTGTCTCAAGTAGATATAGTAATTGATGGTATGGATAATTGGAAGACTAGATTCATACTAAATAGGGTATGTGTATTACAATCAAAACCCTTTATACATGCTGGAGTCTATGGTATGCATGGGCAACTACTAGTAGTTATACCACGTAAAGGTCCATGTCTACAATGCGTAATACCAGAGTTACCACCAGAGAGTAAACATCCTCCAGTGCTTGGAACTACTACAGGAATACTAGCACTATTAGAGGTTACTGAGGCTATAAAAATTATAACAGGTTATGGTGAAGTCTCTATAGGCCAATTAATACTATATGACGGCTATACTATGAGCTTAAATAGAATTAAAGTTTCAAGAAGAGAGAACTGCCCCACATGCGGACTAAAAAATTAACAATTTTAGGACGGTTAGAACATAAACTTAAACATAATATGGTGATAGCTATTAGAGGTATTGAAGTTGGAAAGTAAAGTGTTAATTATCTTAGATTACGTTAAAAAAGTATAGTGGTACTACGACTATGCGAATACTTAAGGTATTAAATAATAGAGAGTATATAACTGCAATGTACATTGTCGTTATGGGGATGATTGTTTCGGGTTTTATAAGGCCACTGGTAATATTTAATGTACTTGGAAGTCAAGGTTTACTCCATGTATCCTTACTTACATTGGGCTTTATGTTAAGTCGTGGTATATCTAGTTTATATATTAGCTTAATGATTAGAAGGTATGGTTATAGGATTTCAGGCCTTATCGCATTAGTTTTATGGTGTATTTCGATAACCATCTACACATATACGCCACCACACATATACCCCCTTATAAGGGTGTTGGAGGGTTTCTCTTCAGGATTACTCTGGCCTCTTATGCAAAGTCTAGTTTCAATTTCTATACCGAAGGAGTACTGTTCAAGAGCTATAAGCCTATATTTTATAGCTGGATCATT
>DQVH01000062.1 GCA_015661855.1 Desulfurococcales archaeon | reverse complement strand
TACTTTTATAAATACTTTTACCAGAGGGCTGAAAGTATACTTCGTAGGAAGGGGGTTGAGTAGGACTCCTTTAAGACCTGATATAGCTATACTACTTATCTATTCTATTTTAATTATAAGAGTTGTCGGCTTTTTAGCTATTAAAGGTGTTAGATGTCTAGGGTTTGGCTATGTATTTTACTGAGTATTTTGTTAGTGCTTTTGTACCTCCACCTAGTTTTAGTACTTTAACTGCTTTATCGATATTCTCTATCATTATGCTTGCTATGTAGTCTATGTAGCCTTTTAGGCTTTGTGGTAGTATTTGTGCTGTTGGCCCAACGAGTATTTTTACTCTAGCGTTTACTGCTAGTGATAGTATGTAGTCTAGTGTGTCATTTTCTAGTGTTACACCTGTAATGAATAGTATTGTTGCTTTAGGTATTATTCTTGGTGCTAGTGTATCAGGTTTAGCATATCCCCTTAGATAGGGGTTTCTCTCAAGTACTTCTATCTGTTTCGTCTTACACTTAACCTTCTCTATGAGTGGAGCTATATAGCCTACGAAAACTACGAAGTCTTCTCGTTTAATATCAACTGTGTTTACAGCGTCTAAGCCGAACACTATGTTCTTACTGTAGCCTTTAAACCTTATTAGGTACTGTGATATAGCGTTTAGTATTGCTATACCGATAACCTTATGTAGCATATTACATGACGATACATAGTCTAGTACGTTACCTACTTTAGGCTCCTCTTCAAACCAGTAGTGGTATGGTAGTTCCTCATGTGGTGTATATGCTACACCCATAGCGGTACCCTTAGACCCCTTAACGATAGCGTAGGTGTATCTTGGACAAATACATATGTCTACTAGTGTTAAATCCTCGTCAACAAGCTGGATAATCTCTCTAGCAGCTCTATCAATAATCAACTAGCTCACCAGTATGTAAACTCTGAAAACTCTAAGTACAAGAAGTGTATAAAGGTTACCTGGTATTTAGTGTTCTCGGGTAACGTAAGGGTTATAGTGTCCTCTAGTTCACGGTAGTTTTAGAGTTAAGTGAGTGAATGTTATGGTATGACTGGTTTAGCTTTAAAACTTAGGATTACCGGTGTAGTTCAGGGTGTTGGTTTTAGACCATACATTTACAGGTTAGCTAGAAAGTACTGTTTAGGAGGTTATGTTAGGAATCTTGGTGGATGTGAGGTTGAAGTATACATTGAGGGCTCTAAGAGTAGTATTGTGGGATTTCTATCGGAGCTAACTGTTAGTAAACCTCCAACATCAATTATAGATGAAGTTGAACTTGAAGAAGTGGAGCCCTTAGGGTTTAGAGAGTTTACTATTGAGAGGAGTGGTTTTGAGAAGCAAACTCTCTCAATAATACCACCAGATATTGGTATTTGTAGTGAGTGTCTTAGTGAAATACTTAACCCTAAGAGTCGATGGTACCTATACCCATTTAATAGCTGTGTATGGTGTGGACCAAGATTCACTATAATTGAGAAAACACCATACGATAGAAGTAACACGTCTATGAGGGATTTCCCACTCTGTAGTAGCTGTCTAAGAGAGTATAGTGATCCAAGTAATATTAGGAGGTTTCACGCTCAAGGCATATCCTGTCCCAAGTGTGGACCCCAAGTAAAACTATACGATAATAGAGGTTGCCTTATTGACGTTAAAAACCCAATATATGAAGCTGCTAAACTAGTTGATGAAGGATACATTATTGCAGTTAAAGGTTTAGGTGGATACCATATTGCAGCTCTAGCTTCAGATGATGATGTAGTTTTAAAGCTTAGGTTAAGGAAGAATAGACCTCAAAAACCATTCGCTGTAATGGCTTTAAATATTGATATCGTTAAGAGGATATGTAGCCCCCTTAGAGAGCATTTAAAGCTACTGGAGAGCCCTCAGAAACCAATAGTACTAGTACCTTTAAGAGAGGATACACCAGTATCAAAGTATGTTGCTCCAGGACTAGACACTCTAGGTGTAATGTTACCCTATACTGGACTACACTACCTACTACTAATGTGGACTAGAGATAAATACCTCATTATGACTAGTGGTAACCCTAAAGGTAAACCAATATGTATTAACGATAATACTGCCTTCAATAGGCTGAAGGATATTGTAGACTACTTTCTAGTACATAATAGGAGGATTATAAATAGAGTTGACGATAGTGTTTTAAGGGTTACTCTTGGTAGACCAGTATTCCTAAGGAGGGGTAGAGGCTACACTCCACTATGGATTAAGACTAGAGTTTACTTTGATAAACCTGTTATAGCGTTGGGTGGTGAACTAGCTAACACAGCTACATTAGCGTATAGAAACTACATAATCCCAACACAGTATATTGGTGATATGGATGAAGTTGAGAATGTAGAGTTCCTAGAGGAAGCACTAAACTTTCTACTAAGAACGTACAGTATTGACATTAGAGATTCAATAGTAGTATCGGATATGAATCCAGTGTATACTACATCAAAGCTTGCAGAGAGGTATAGTAGAGATTATGGTGTACCGGTAGTTAGAGTTCAACACCACCATGCACACATAGTATCAGCTATGGTAGAGTATGGGGTAGCACACTCTGAATGTAGAAGTGTAGGTATAGCTATTGATGGGTTTGGATTAGGAGTTGACGGTATGGCTTGGGGTGGTGAAGTACTAGAGGTGTCGTATAGTGGTTTTAGTAGAGTAGGGCATTTAGAGTATCAGCCACTACCTGGTGGTGATATATCGACATACTGGCCTACGAGAATACTAGTATCCATACTTGCAAGAGTATTCGGTGTTAGTGAGGCACGTAGTATCGCGTTTAAACTAGGTCTTGATAGGAGGCTTAAGTATGGTTCTAGAGAGTTAGAGTTACTACTAAAACAGCATGGTAGGGTTAGAGTTTACACTTCGAGTATGGGTAGAATTCTAGATACTATTTCAGCACTACTTGGAGTATGCTGGTATAGATCCTATGAGGGTGAACCAGCAATGAAGCTTGAAGCTTATAGTAGGAGGGGTAGAATACTAGACTACAATGTCAAAATAGCTACTAGTAATGGAGTTTCAATTGTTAACACAACCGACATGGTATTGTGGAGTCTTGAGTGTCTACAGAGTGGTATTGATAAACCGAGTATAGGTAGAACAGTCCAGTATATGCTAGGCTACGCTTTAGGGTTGATAGCTAAGAGTAGGATTAAGGGTAGGAGGGGTATAGGTAATGTAGTATTTGTTAGTGGTGGTGCAGCAGTAAACGAGATAATACTTGAGGGTATTAAGTGTGCTCTCGAGGATATAGAGTTATACGTAAACACTAAGATACCACCTGGTGATGGAGGACTATCTGTAGGTCAAAGTGTTATAGGATGGTTTCTATACAGAGAGAGGTGTAGGTGATACCGTACAGTCTTTTAGGCTTTAAACTTACATACACTTAGCCCATAGTATCGTTAAGGCCGTTAACTAACCCTAGTTAATAAAGTTACTTACAAATTATTACTTTACACCCCCAATGGTTAAGAGTACAATTCCATTATAGTCTATTCGGGGTATACATCTTGAGCACCATTAAAGTATCAGATAGAGTTAAAGATGTGGAGACTGTTGACGACCTAGAGTACATGATTAAGGTTGCTAAGAGAGCTCAAGAGATATACTCAAGCTACTCTCAAGAAATGGTTGATAGGGTATTTCAGGCTGTAGCTATGGCTGCTGTAGCTCATAGACTTGAGTTAGCTAAGGATGCTGTAGCTGAAACAGGTATAGGGTTGGTAGAGGATAAGGTTATTAAGATACAGTATGCTGCTGAATACACCTACAACAAGTATAGGGATATGAAGACTTGTGGTATAATAGACTATGATGATGTTAACGGGATATACTATATTGCTGAACCTGTAGGTGTAGTAGCAGCTATACTTCCAGTAACAAACCCCATATCAACACTAGTCCATAACGCACTAATAGCTGTTAAAACTAGGAATGCGATAATATTCTGCCCTCACCCTAGAGCTAAAAAGTGTAGCTATAAAGCTGCAGAGATACTACATAGAGCTGCTGTTGAAGCTGGTGCACCGGAGGGTATAATTCAGTGTATAAGGGAGCCCTCTAAGGAGATTGCACAAAAGCTTATGTCACATCCCGATATAGACTTGATAATAGCAACTTGAGGTAAAAGTCTAGTTAGAGCAGCTTACAGCTCAGGTAATCCAGCATTAGGTGTTGGACCAGGTAATGTACCTGTATTCATAGATGAAACAGCT
>DQVH01000052.1 GCA_015661855.1 Desulfurococcales archaeon | reverse complement strand
TTTGGTGGTGATACTATAACAAGAAGTAATGGAGGATTTAAAGTAGAACTACATAGTAATTGCATGGATAAGCTATTAAACTTAGACTATGAGGTTGCCTGTTTTAATAGATTCTATGTACGCTATAAGGCTAGAGAGTTTATTGAAAGAATACTTACTAAACGTAGATACCCTCTCTAGTAGACTCTATAGTCTATTACAAAGTATGGTAGATATCTTCTTATGAAAGAATAAGCATCAATAACGTGAGTTCGACCTTTATATGTGAAGTCTAGAGATACATAGTTTGCTCTCCATAAGTATGATAGTGCTGTTAAGTATTTTGTACGTAAAATCTCCATTTTAGTAGCAGCCAAATACTCATCAGGTAGAAAACTCTTTATATCATTTTCAGATACTATTTGTCTTTCAATTTCACTCTTAAATTTACGTATAAATGTACATGCTGTTGAAATAGCATATATTGATCTATGCTTAATAATCTTTAGGTCTGTATTGTAGAGGTACTCTACTTTCTTCGGTACGTAGGGGAAGCTTCTACAGATAAGTGGTTTATATAGGTTATGTATTGAACACACATTACCCTTTAGGAATGGGCATGAACCATTCTCTAAAACAATATAATACGTTAACACTATTTGTTGATCAGAGTACCTATCGTATATTGTGTAGTCGTAGGAGAATTTAACATTAATACCTAGTGTTTTAGCTAGTCTCATTAAAATAAGCTTTTCATGAGCTAGAACAGCGATATGACTAGCTCTACAACATACACCACACATTTGACATTTAAACATCACCATTAATATCGCCGGAAACCCTTAAGTCATATTATACGCCATGATATGCTGAAATTAGTATATCCAGTATCCCGCTAATAATGTTTACCCATTATGTAAATAGGTAATAACCTATATTAGTTTTAGGTATTCCACTATTACTTGATGAAGCTACTTATGGGTGTAGTTGGGGTTTGGAGTTTATAATTAAAGTTGGCTGCTGCGGTTTTCCTAAGTCTAGAATGGAGTATTATAAGACATTTAGTGTTGTGGAGGTTCAACAAACATTCTATAGAATACCTTCACCTTCAACTCTTAAAAGGTGGAGGGAGGAAGCACCAAAGGACTTTGAGTTTACTATTAAAGCGTGGCAGGTTATAACACATCCACCTACAAGTCCTACATGGAGGAAATCTGGATTAAAAATTAGTAAGAACAATTACGATAGGTACGGTTATCTTAGACCAACTCGTGAAAACTTTGAGGCTTGGAGGAAGATTATAGATGTATCGAGAATATTAAGAGCTAGGATAATTGTTGTCCAGACTCCACCAAGTTTTGGCTATAGCGAGGAGAATGTTAGAAATATTCGAGAATTCTTTAGCCAAGTGGATAGAGGAAATATAATAGTTGGATGGGAGCCTAGAGGTACATGGAAAGACCATTTAGATATCGTGGAGAAGTTAGTTAAAGAGTTAAAGTTAATCCACATAGTAGACATATTCAAGATAAGACCAGTAGTAACAAGCGATATAGTGTATATAAGATTACATGGATTAAACGGTGAAGTAAACTATAGATACAAGTATAGGGATGAGGATCTACTAAAACTTCTAAACTATGTAAGTGAACTTCAAGGTATGGGTGTTAGAGAAGTCTATGTAATGTTTAATAACGTATTCATGTTTGATGATGCATTAAGATTTAAGAAACTATGTAGTAGTAGGGGATTTAATGTAAAATAGTAGTGCATCATCCCTCACCACGGTCTACCGGATAGGGGGTGTCTAGTATACTAGGTGTCCCCTACCGCGGAATACCGTGGATCACTAGTCAGCACGTAGGATTATATGTATACAGAGTATAAAAGCTTCATGCCATATTACACTGGTGAAGTCTATGAAGCTATTGAGGAATATTATTCCAGTAATCATATTAATGGTTATTGGGTGGTTAGGATTCCTAACTATAGCTCTGATAGAAAGTATACTCATAGAGAGAGTTTTCCCAATTATAAGTAGTGAGGGTTTAGTGAAAGCACTACTCCAACTACTTAGTGTAATCTTAATGGCTCTAGTATGGCTAACACTATGGTATAAACTAACAAAACACTATCGTGAAACAGGGAAGCTATTATGACAGTAACAGCACTCACTACCATAATAATACTGGTATTATCTATTATAATGAATTTACCACTCATCCTACCAATAGTATACACTATAGCATACAATGTAGCTAGAGTAACTGGACACATAGTAGAAAGGGATAACATTAAAAGAAGGATACACCTACCCAAACTAACCATACAGATACCTATTAAAGGTGAAAACCCAAAATACATTATAAGGAATATTCGCTCAATTCTCTCATCAAACTACCCTAAGGATAGACTTGAAATAGTCATTATAAGTGATGATGAACGTTACACATATCTAGACATAGTGAATACACTTAAAGAAACACTATCCAGAAGGAGTTTAAACACTATTAAAACATTGTGGAGAGAGATACCTAAAGGGGGAAAGGCTGGTGCACTAAATGACTCATTGAATACGTGTAGTGGAGACTACATAGTAGTTCTCGATGTAGACTCTGTAGTAGATAGAAACTACTTCAAAAATATAGTAAGGTATGTAGGCGGTAGAAGGAAAGTTGTAATGGGTACGTGGTTAGCAGTAAATACTAGAGAGTCTATACTTTCAGAAGCATTAGCGTTAACTCAGGAATTTATGTTTACAACATACTATAAGTACAAGTATAAACTATCATTACCAATAGTGTTTGCTGGTTCGGGATGTCTCATAGATAGGAGTGTATTTGATAGTTTAGGCTTATGGGATACAAGTATAGTACTTGAGGATGTAGAGTTTAGTCTAAGACTACTACTAAACAACTATGAGGTAGCATATACTGATAGAGCTAAAGTATATCTGGATGTACCATCAAACTATAGATCCCTCTTAATACAACAGTCAAAATGGGCTTACGGATCAATACAGTTAATGAAAAAATATTTTAAACGTATTATTACGTCTAAAAGTCTACCATGGTATAAGAAGGTAGATATACTGTTATATTTAGCTCAGTATATGAGTTCACTCTCAATGACTACACTATCTATACTAATACCAATACTTATATTATTTAATTTACTACCATTATCGGTATTAGGCGTATTCTATGGTATACTATTTTCTTCAATGACAGTATACTCAATACTATATCTAAGGTATGGATTAAGACGGGGTATAAGTCTAATTAGGACTTTAAGGTATATGGGTAGAGTATCATCAGTTTTAACATTTATTGCACCTAGACTAGCACTATCATCTCTTAAAGCACTATTAAATCTAAGTATACCTCGAATACCTACACCGAAAGGTGTAAAAGTATACAAGTACAGTGTTAGTGATTTAAAATTAGAGATACTCTGGTTCCTACTACTACTCTTACTAGTAATAGCTCTACTTCTAAAGTATGGATCATTATATTACATACTATGGCATCTTATGTTAATTTCCGGCTATCTATACGTGTTTAAGGTTATGGCTGAACGTAAGATATAAACTTACATTGGATTATTTAAGGAGTTAACATTTACTGTGCTCTATTATTTTGTCTAGGTATTTTTTAAGGTATTCTATAAGGTATCCTGGTTCTTCAAGAATTTCATTGAATACTATTTCCCCTTTAGGTGATAGTATAATGGGTAATTCTAGTGCTGTATCCTCCTCAAATTTGAAAGTTAGTTTTACATTGTATTCTTGTTCTAGTATATCTCTGATTTCATCTAGCCACATAAGTAGTGTTTTAACCCAGTAGTCACCTCTTCTACCCTTTACTATTAAGACTATTTCTTTCAAACCTCTAAGCCTCCATAAACTTTAATACTCTATTCTATATTTGCGTGTCTCTCTTTAAGTTCTTCTTCTGTTAAACCTAGTCTCTTCATTAACTCTACTACTATTCCATCGAGAAACGCCATACAGGTGTTTTCGAATAGTGTACCTAGTGGTGTTAGTGGTTCATGCATACCAATAATTTGTCTTGTAGTGTAATCGTCTTCTTTTGCAAGTTTAGTTCTACCTGGAATCTTTACTACTAAGTCTGCTATTAACCCTAGTGGTGATTTGGGGTGGCTTGTTAAAGCTATAACTTTTGCACCTACATCTTTAGCTACTGATGCAGCTGTAACTGTTAGTTTTGTACGTCCTGAACCCGATATTGCAATTACTAAGTCGCCTTTATCTATCCTTGGTGTTATTGTTTCTCCTAAAACGTAGACGTTAAAGCCTAAATGCATCAGTCTCATAGCGAATGCTTTCCCGACTAGACCTGAACGTCCAGCACCAATAACTAATACTTTCTTTCTGGTATGGTATATTTCAATTAGCATATCAACCATTTTACTAGTTTCACTGCTATCTATAAGCTCAGTTGCTTTTGAAATAAATGATGCTATCTCATTCATAGCCTCCTTCACATGACTCATACCATACACACTCTCAGCTACTCTCCGGTTAAGACTAAGTGTTTTTTACATTATAAGCTATAATGAGTGTAGATGGCTTTAACATTCCAATAGAATAACGCTGAAATCGGAGTTTAACATTTTAAG
>DQVH01000138.1 GCA_015661855.1 Desulfurococcales archaeon | reverse complement strand
TTTTTAGGGTCATCACCTACATAGACTGTTTCCGAAGGCTTAACGTTAAGTAGCCTACATGCTAAATGGAATATCTCTCTCGTAGGCTTCTTCCACACAACAGCTTGAGATGATATAACTAGATCAAAGTATTTATCAAGACCATACCTTAATACTAACTCGTAGGTTGCTTCATAACTTGACTCATTAGATATTACACCTAGTATGTAGCCTTCACTCTTAAGTCTATCTAGGACATCTAGTGCATCACCATCTAGTACATGGCCTCCTACAACACCACTATTATAGGCTTTAAATATACTCCATACAAGTCTCGGATTTAACGGTAGATTTAGCTTTTTAAGAGCACATGTAACCCTTAACACATTAGAGTATTCAACTCTATCCATTTCAGTAAGTTCAACTTCACTAGTCCAATCCCTAAGTGCACTATCCAGACTAGCCCTGTCAACACTATAACCATAGTCTCTAAGAACCCTAAGTATATTATCCAGTATTATCTGCCATGCATTAACATCTATGAATAGTGTTCCACCCATATCAAACAGTACAGCCTTAACACCCATACCATACACACCATTACAACACTAGATAACTAGTAGTTTTAGCACTTTCGTTATTAAGGCTAAACTACACCCAAGAGTCGAATGTAGGTTTTAACACAGAATACACTTTAATATTATCTCACACATTAAACTACTAGAGGTTAATGATAAAACACTTAATATTTGGGATATCAGAGTTTAAGAGTGGTATAGGTAGGGGGATAGGTAAACTGAAGAGTGTGTTTAGGGGGAAAATGCCTAATAGGTTAAGTGAGGATAACGATATATTTTCAAGACTTGGCCTATTCTATAAGTTACTTTCAAAACCATTTGTTATGAGAGAGGAGGAGGCAAAGGTAATCATACTATCACTTCTATCATCAGAACATGCAGTTTTCATTGGCGAACCTGGTACAGCTAAATCAGCTATTGTACGTAGAGCTGCATCACTACTAAGAGCTAGATACTTCTACTACGTACTCAACAAGTATACTGAACCTGACGAGCTATTTGGCCCAGTCGATATTAATGTTTTGAGGGAGAAGGGTGTTTATAAGCGTAGAGTTGAAGGTAAACTACCAACAGCTGAAATAGTCTTTCTAGATGAAATATTTAAAGCTAATACTGCAATACTCAATACACTCCTATCAATACTTCAGGAGAGAGTATTCGCTAATGGAGATGAGATTATAGAGACACCACTAATATCACTATTTAGTGCAAGTAATGAAATACCAGACGAGGTAGAGTTGAAAACACTCTACGATAGACTACTATTTAGACACTATGTTAAACCTGTTCCAGAGAATAAACTTAAGGATCTATTGAAGGCTGGAGTTCAAATAGAAATTGAGGGTGTTCTAGCAGAGAAACCAGTACTATCAATTAGCGAGCTAAAGATACTACAGGGTTACGTTGAGAAAGCACTATCGAAAATAGTTAACTCTAAAGACTTTATACAACAGTATGCTAGACTCATAATAATATTTAGAGAGCACGGTATAACAGTTACAGATAGGAGAGCTGTTAAGGGGTTAAAGGCTATAGCAGCTAACATGGTGTTTGAGGGTAGGTTAACAGTTAAACCCGAAGACCTTCTAGTACTAAAGTATGTTATACCTGAGAATATTGATGACTTCGATAAGGTAGCTGCCATTATAAGTGAGGAAGTAAAACTGCCAATGAGGTATCTTAAGGACCTCGAAATACTAGAGAGGAATATTCTAAGGTTGAGAGATGAAGCATTAAAACTAACAAGATTTGATTTAAGACTACTCGACTATAGTAAGAAGCTCTTCGTTATTGAGAGGAAACTTAACGAGATAGCTAGAGAAGCACTAGACGACCCCCAAGTCGAAGTTAAAGTTAGAAAACTACTCAACATTATTGGTGAACTAAAAGACCTACTAGCTAGTAAAGCGGGATTCTAAACCATGCCCTATAATAGTTTTAGTGGGGAAAACATTAAACTTGAGGGAGCTCTAGAGGATGTAGACTATAGTAGCTCAATTATAGAGTATAGAGCTCAAAGACTTAGGAAAACATATAGGAAGCTGTATGGTGAAGACGTTAACCCAAGTATAGCTATCGACGTATTCTACACATGGTATCTACCACAACCAGTAGTTAAGAGTAGAGTTAAACCTAAACTAGTATACAATAAGATTATTGTATCTAAGCTTATGTCACTAGAAGACTATGATAAGCTAAAATACAATACTATGGTTGATGTTGCCGCCTCATTCAGTTACACCATTGTATTCCTAAAGAAGCTTATAGACCTACTGAAGAGGGAGCTATTTAAGGCTATTGAGAGTGAGAGTGAAAGTAAAGTTAGGATGCTGAGGAGTATACTCAACCATATTACTCTAGGTGAATCAAGCGATAACACTATGGAATCACTGAATGAACGGTTGAAAACTGAAGGTATTGAGGACCCCCATAACCTCAGTAAGGTGTTGGAACAATTAGTACCTAAAGCTCATGAGAAAGCACGTCAGGTAGCTGAGAATATAAGGGAGTTGAAGAGTATTGCTGGTGGTAATGCTGCTGGTACACAGGCAGACGTATTAACTATGGGTGAGTTTCTTGAGGAGGCTATTAAGCTAGCTGAAAGTAGTGATGTAACTGAGATATTAAAGCTTGTTAGAGGGTTAACAGATAAAACACCAGTACTCTTAAAGCACGAGACTGTAGAGCATAAGTACGGTATTTACGATGGTATTACTATTGGTAGAGATATTTCGAGAATACTACCTAGAGAGCTAGCATTACCAGCTGACGTATTCTATAAAAAGTATGTTGATGGAGAACTACTACTGAGAAGGAGGATATCGACATCTGAGAAGGGGCCACTATACGTTCTAATAGATAAGTCTAGTAGTATGGCTGGTATTAAGACTATTTGGGCTAGAGCTATAGCTTTAGCACTATTTAAGCGTGCTAGAATTGAGAGGAGAGAATTCTACCTAAGATTCTTCGACTATGTACCACACGAACTAGCATATGTATCACGTAAGGGTAGAGCTGAAGAGGTGCAGAGACTCTACAGAGCTATACTAACGGTTATTAGTAGGGGTGGTACGTGTATTCTAAGAGCAATAGCTACAGCATGTCACGATATTATTAGTAGGAGGGTTAAGAATGTATCAACAATAATACTGATAACTGATGGTAGAGATATACTGTGTAGTGAGGAAGTTAGAAGGTACCTTAAGGAGGCTAATGCAGAGCTAGTTTCAATTATGGTTAGAGGTGAAAACGAGTCTTTAAGGAGGGTTTCTAAGAAGTACTTTGTAGCTAGAGCTCTCAATACTAGAGAGGCTTTAGAGATAGTAGCTCTATAACACTACTCTAACATATTCTCGGTACTATCTCACCCATAGGCTCCTCTAGTACTCTTAAACCACCAGACACTGTCTTCAATATAACCATACCCTTATAATCATCTACAGCTTCACCTATAATCTCAGCATCGCTGCAACCCATACTCCTAAGCTCCTCAAGTACTTCACAGGCTTTATCAGGGCTAACACTTAGTAATGCTCTACCCTCACAAGCTAGAGTTAGTGGGTCTACACCTAGCATTTCAGAGTACATTTTAACCTCATCTCTAATGGGTATCCTATCCTCCCATACAATAATACCTACATTAGACTTTTTAGCAAACTCGTTAAGAGCCATAGCTAAACCACCTCTAGTTGGATCTTTAGCTGCATGAACACCCCCAATATCTAGTATCCTCCTCATAATCCTTGTTAGTGGTTGACAGTCACTCCTTAAACTAGATGATTCAACATCTATACCTGACTGTAGAGCTAGAATTGTAGCTCCATGTTCACCTATACTACCAGTCACTATAATTTTATCACCTGGCTTAACATTTGAGTCTAAGAGGATCCTGTTAGTGTATAGTATGCCTATACCCGTCATAGTTATAACTATCTTGTCTATACTACCCCTAGGCATAACCTTAAAGTCTCCACCAATTAAAGCTACATTCTCACTCTCAAGAGTATCCTTAATCGAGTTAACTATTCTATCCAGATGTTCCAGTGGGAAACCCTCCTCAACAACTATAGAGTCTAATACTGCAACCGGTATTGCACCCATAACAGCTAAATCGTTAATTGTACCTGTAGCTGCAAGCTTCCCTATATCACCTCCAGGAAAGAATATAGGGTTAACAGTGTAACTATCAGTTGTAACCACTATATGTCTACCACCACCAACAGGTATACTTGCAGCATCATCTAACTCTGGAAGCCCAACACCACCACTAACCCGTGTAAACCTAAACCTCTCAAGAAACAACCTCCTAACAATCTCCGATGTCTCCCTACCACCAGCACCATGAGCTAACGTAACCCTAGACTTAAACTCCAAACCCACCAGAATACAGCACCCCCAGAAAACACAATAAAATCAACACACCCTAACCCCTAACACCCCCCAACAGCAATAGTCTATACAGAGCCCACCTATATAAACCCCCATAGGCCATCCAACCTGGGGTCATCGTTT